>CAYGMS010000240.1:0-4138 GCA_964350905.1 uncultured Thiobacillus sp.
TGGAGTTCCGTGTTTGAACCAGGCCGTGCTCGGTATCGATGCTCACAATGTGCGACGTAATCCACGACTCCCCGGTTTCGCTTACTTGCCCAACCAAACGTGGCGACGACACCGTTCGGTTGTCGTCGGCGAGGTGGAGCATCACGATGTTCCACCGGGTCAAACTGTACCGAAATGATGTTTCTGAAAGGATTGCCTGAAGATTTTTCAGCTCTTCCTCCGTAGCCAGTGCCAGGCGGAGCTTGTCCCGATTTTCCCTGACGATGTCGTCCAGGCTACTTGGCAGGAGCTGTTTCAGTTGTTCCTCTGCGGTGTCCTTATTCATTTCATCTCCTCCTAAGTTAAACAATCCGGGAGGTAGCGTGTGCCTTGATGACATGAACAATCAAGACCTTAGAACTGAACGTTTGTGTTGTTCCAGGAAAATTTCTGAGACCGATTGGTATATGAAAATTTGCTCTCATTCTGGCCTGTCATGCACCTGGCTTCAGGACTAAGGCTTTCGCCTTTTTCAAATGTGTTTCAAAACGAATCGCTTTGAAAATCCTTCCGTCAATCAAATCTGCTTTAGCCAAAATATTTTCATCCATCGGACTTTCTTGGTCTCGATTCAATCGACGTTGCGAAAACGGACAGGCTATGCGTTCCCAATCCACTCCACCCTGCTTAGGTGAAATTTATCTGTACTGTTGCTATACGATAAACCATATATTACCTTTTACAATCAATGGCTTATAGTTGATTATTGAGGCCGCATGCAATAACATGCCGTCATCTTTTATGGATGGATTAAACATGGCAAACCTGGATGCGGGGTCGGAATAATGGGACGAAAGCTACGCAGTCCTACACGGACCATTTCCAATAGAGGCGAGCTACCTCGATTTATCGGGCAGTTTCCGTGCACCAAGGGCACTATCTTCCCGCTTACGTTTGACTCGCTGAGCGCGCTGCTGTGCGGCGTTTACCTCGAATGGCGCTCCGACGTGGTCAGCGTCGCTTTCGAGCCGCGCGAGTACCAGTTTGAGGAAACTTCGGACCTGCCGCAGCTGACGTGCGTCCCTGACTATGAAGCCATCCTCGATACCGGCGAACTCGAACTCTACGAGGCGAAATACGCCGAGGCCGACCTGCGCGATACCGAGCGGACGAAACTCGAACTGACGGCCGCCCACTGCGAGCGGCAGGGGATTCCCTACCATGTGATTTACCGGGACGTCCTTGAAAAGGATGGCTTTATCGGCACGGTGATGCTGTTGCGGCCTTACGGACAGCTGAAGTTTTCCGATGAAATGGTCGCCGGGGCTGTAGAGCGGCTGTCCGGTTTTGACGAAGCCCATCTCGAAACCTGGCGCAAGCGTGCGCGGGATGCCGGGGTCCCCACCGGTCTGCTTTATCACCTCCTGTACCACCAGCGCCTACCTCTGCTCTATCAGCCGCTGATTCAAGTGGAGTTGCTGCCATGTCGCGCCTAGTGTGTATGGACCTGCGGCCAGGGCGCATCGTGGCAATTCAGGGTGTCCGGCATCGAATCCAGGAGGTTCAATCTGGCGGCCCCATGCTTACCCTCCTGCCCGAAGCCGATGGTGCCCCAGCCATGAAAATGTCGCGCACCGAATTTGCGGCGCTGCTGGTGCTTGAAGAAGCCGAGATGGTCGACGAACTGGAAGACCCAACCAGTGAAACGACGCGGGAGGTCACCAACCTGTCCTTTGCGTCCTTGCCCCGAATCGTTGATTGGCACGCAAAAGTCTACCTGCTGTGTCGGATGATGCCGTGGTCAGGTTCAAGTCCCAAATCAGCCGAATTCCGGGCGGCCTATGCGGAAGCCCAATGGGAGCTCAGGGAACATCAAGAGGCTTGCGGCCTCGCCGGCTGCAAGACGTGGTCGCACTGGACGATTTACCACGACATCCAGCGCTGGCGGTCTTCCAGGTATTCCCTGGCGGCGATTCAGCGCAAGGGCGTTGAGTATTGCCCATGGGAGAAACGCAGTGCGCTGCACGATGAGGCGTACAAGCTGGCCCATGAAATCATTCTGAAAAATCCCCATTACTCGATTGCGCAGGTTCATGGTGACATAGTCAAGCAACTCGAGCTTTCCTATGGCAGGCCGAAGCGGGCGAGCCGTGGCTAGAAGAGAGCCGTCGATTATTTCCTATGAGTTCATACGGCAACTCTCCAAGGATATTGATAAGTTCGAAGTCCAAAGCCGGATGCTGGGGAAGCTTTATGCCACGCAATCGATTCGGAAAATCGGAAGATTGCACACCTTCTATCCTGGGGAGCGTAGTGAATACGATTACACCAAGTACGCACTCTGGCTGTATCCCAACGAAAACTGGTCCGAGCCAATCATCTATTACACGGGCTTCGGCATTGACCATGAATCGACCGTAATCAAGGGATACACCTGCACGGTTGACCCGTCGGCACGTGACGTCGTGCGGCTGGTTCGCAACTGCGTACAGCCTGCGCCACTTTGGCTCTCGGAACCCCTGCGCGCCCAAGCGCAGCACTGGGACGTTTTCGGCATTGAGCGTATTTCTGCCATCGACAATGGAATGGAATTGGTTGCCAATTCAGCTGCATTGATGTTCTTCATGCTGGGAGCGATTCTGCTCCGCATGCCCCCGAGGAGGGGCGACATGAAGGGCACGGTGGAGCGCACGCAGTCGTCGGCCGAATGGCAATTTATCCGTTCCCTTCCAGGTTACGTTCCGAAGGAGTGGTTGGGTTCAAAAAAGCTTGGTGGGTTCGACCCACGCTACAGGAAAGCACGTGAAAGGGCCAAAGCCAAGGCCAACCTTACCGTTGCAGATTATGAGAAAAAGCTGCTCGACGGCGTCCTGACCTACAACTACGAAAAACATCCTCGGCTGAGAAAGCCGCGCATTGGGGTCTGGCGCGATGGCCAGGAACTCGCACCGCTTGTTCTGATGACTGGGGACCAGCAAATCAGGTCCATCTTCGCGCTGACCTATGAGAAGACGTTGACTCGGGAAGGTGTAGAAGTTGAAACGCTCAAGTTCAACAGCCATGAACTTCACATGGCGTACCGAACCTATTCTGGGAAGGTTCACGTCAAGCTGAACCCTGACGACATATCAAGCGTGCTCGTCTTTGTTCCCCAGGTTAATGACCCTATTGAAGCTTTTCTGACCACGTTCGACCTGCGTGAGCCCATGACGCTGGAGCTGCTGAGGGTGTTGCTCGCTCGCTTGGAAGGCCGTTACAGCAATGACGAGGCTTGGAAGGAAGACATTGGATTCGCAGTTCTGGACGAACTGCAGCGGCTACAATCTGGCCCAGTCACCCGCACACCTGGCAAAACCAAGCGTTCAGACGCACAGGCGGCGACCCATGCCGCCGCGGCCGCGCCTGCACTTCCGACGCCCAAGCCCGCAGCTGAAGGCCGCAGCCTGTCAGAGCTGCTGAGGGGGCGCAAGCCCGATGACAAGTAACTTCCTGCTGCCGTTTCAGGAACGGCTGCTAGAACAGGTTGAAACCGCTCTCGACGAGATTTCCGCCGGCGGCAATAGCCAGGGCATCCAACTCATCGGTGCCTCCGGTTCGGGCAAGACCCACGGGCTCGACGCACTGGCCGACGGGTATCCGCCCACCATTGGCTACAACGGCCAGCGGATTACGCCGTGTTGCCGCGTGGCGGTGACGGCCCAGGCTGACGCCGTTTCGACCGCTGCTTCCGTTTTGCACCAACTCGGCAAGCCTCTGAGGGCCAGCACCAGGCCTAATTTGAAACTCCTCGAGCCAGACATGCACAGGGCACTGCGTTCGCATCGCGTCCGGATTCTCGTTTTCGAGGAGTTTCACAATGCGTTGCTGGCAAGCACCCCGCAGCTTCGGGGGCAAATTGCCCGGTTTCTGAAGAACCTGTGGAACCTGCACCCCGAAGACTCGCCTCTGCGCTGGTCGGCACCCGAACCAGGTCGGGACGACCAGCGTCTGGTGGTGATTGTTTCCGGCACGGATGAGTTAGTGAAGGTGTTCGAGAAAGATGCCGAACTGGCGAGCCGATTCGGTTGCGTGGTAAAGGCGGAACAAGTGGGTTTTTTCCCGAAGGAGTCATTCGATAATTTCCGAAATGTTTACGGCAGCCTTGCGGGCAGGTTCGGCC
>CAYGMS010000241.1:0-4134 GCA_964350905.1 uncultured Thiobacillus sp.
GATTGGGCCAACCTACTGTTCGAGCAGGCGCTGCTGGCAGAAGGCGGCCAGCTCGACGATCCGGCGAGTTTTGTGCGACGGTTGAATGGGTTGCTGGCGATGCTGCCGAGTTGATAGAAAGCCGCCCCGAAACACGAGCGGCCTTAGATTGTTGTGCCCAGCGCGACTGAGTGATCAGTCGCGCTTTTTCATGCCTGCCCGAATAATCAGTTGCAATATGGTATCCGTTTGGATACATTGAAGCATGAGCATCTTTCTGCGCTCGGAAGAATTCGATGACTGGCTGTCAGCCCTGAAGGACAAAATCGGACGCGCCCGCATTATTCATCGCATCCGCTCAGCCGAACACGGCAACTTTGGCGACTGCGAACCGGTTGGCGAGGGCGTCTCCGAAATGCGCATCCACTTCGGGCCGGGCTATCGCCTTTACTACACCCGCCGCGGTGAGGTGATTTATCTGCTCTTGCTGGGCGGTAACAAGTCCACGCAGAAGCGCGATATCAAACGCGCCATTGAAATGGCGCGAACGCTAGACAAGGAGTGAACCATGACTAAATTTTCCACCTTCGACGCCGCCGACTACCTCGACAACGAGGAAACCATCGCCGAATACATCACCGCCGCACTGGACGATCCCAATCCCGATGTCTTCCTCACCGCCGTGCGCGACGTGGCCCGCGCCCGCGGCATGGCCCAACTCGCCAAGGATGCCGGGCTGGGACGCGAAAGCCTGTACAAGGCGCTGACGCCCGGCGCCAAGCCCCGCTACGACACCATGCTCAAGCTGCTGCACGCGCTGGGCGTCAAGCTATCGGCCACGCCGGTTCATCAATGATGAAATGGTGCTGACCCCATTTGGCTTAACTACGAGCGGCTAACGGGTGGCCCCTATTTTTCGATGGCATGTGGCAACGGCCAACAGACCGAGTCCTGCTAGCATCATTCCGTAAACCTCCGGTTCGGGAACGGCGCTGATAGTTCCATTGATGACTGAAATACCACCATATAACAGCGTATCCGTCCCGAACAGCGTCAACTCATTCGTGCCTGCGTGAAAAAGCGGCTGTATGCCGTTGACAAGCAGGTAATCCAGTTTTCCCGAGGTATCGGTTGCGATGCCTGCTGCATTCATGCTGAAGCCGGGAAGCGGAGCATAAAAGTTGTCGGTGCCAGTCGAGCTCTGCATCGCCACCACCGTATCGTTAACGTACAGGGCAAATTCGTCGTTGACGAGCGCCTCAAACGTAAACGCAAGGTCGTAGTAACCGGCCGGCAGTTCAAAAGTGAAGCGCAGGAATTTCCCTTCGTACATCGCCAGATAGGTATTGCTTGGACTGGGCGGCATCGATAACGGCTCAGCCGGCAAGGTGAAGGTCGCATCCACAGGCAACGCCGGTGCGTAGATCGGATCCGGGAAAAGATTCACGCCCGAGACCGTTGTGGTACTGACAGAGAAATCGGTCAAACCAAAGGACACGGTGGCCGCCGAGGCATGACCCGCCAACAACGGCGAAGCCAAGACAAGTACCAGCCAGACAAAACGCTTGAACGGACGCATATCGATACCCTCAGTTTCAAAAAAAAGACCACATCATTGTCAATATAGACACGACTGTCTTTTTTTAAAGCCACAGATTTGGAGTCAAACACCCTTTCCATCAATTGGCGTGGAGCCTCTACCGCGGCACAATGCGGCTTGCCCCGTCAACACCGACTTGAAGCCACATCCCTGATGGTCATATCCTGCACATCCATGGTACTGATGCGAATGCTTAACACCCGACTCGGTCTGGCTTTCAGCGCCTTCTGGGTCCTGTCGTCAGCGGCGGCGGCCGAATTTCCTCTCCTGGCTGTTTACCCGCCGGCGGCACCGGCTGCAGCGTATACCCTGGTCATTGGCCAAAACGTGGCCCCACAAGAGCCCATCGAAGTGCAGGCGGCTGGCTACGACTGGCGAGGGAAACCACCCGACCAGCCGGACTGGGGTGGCGTCGGTCGCGATGTCGGCTACTTTCTCGGCTATCAGTTTGTCGCGATTGCAGTGCTGTACGTCTCTCCGGAGAGCATTTCGGGCTGGGATCGCGAACAGAAGCGGAACTACAGCTTCGAGAAGTGGCGCAACAATGTCAGTCGTCCGGTATGGGACGACGACCGCTGGTGGATCAACTACATTCTGCACCCATACTGGGGCGGTGCCTATTACGTCCAGGCACGGGAGCGCGGTCTGGACCGGGCCCAGGCCTTCTGGTATTCGGCGCTGCTATCAACGATGTTCGAATACGGCGCGGAAGCGCTGGCCGAACCCGTATCCGCGCAGGATCTGGTGGTGACACCGGTAGTCGGTGCGCTCGTCGGCGAATACCTGTTCGCGCCTTTGCGGGCTCGCATCCGTGCCAAGCCCGGCGGACTCAGCTGGGCGGACAAGACACTACTAGTCGTCACCGACCCATTGGGTGTGCTCAGTGCAGAAACCGATCGCATATTCGGAATCAAGGCCACGCTGCGTTGGCAGCCCATCGGACTACAGTTGCCCGCAATGACACTGGATGGTGCGGCTGGGGAGCGTCCCGCTTACCTGCGCAACCCGAGGCCGGTGTGGGGAGTGCAATTTAATGCCGCCTGGTAGCGAGAGCAGCACGCACCCCAAAACCCATATACCCCTGAACGGCTTTCAGTTTTGCCTGCGAATGCTTTTGGATCAATGGCATAAGGAGCTGGATCATGAAAGGAAACAAATGAGATCACCCTTTCCGTCTGGCCTACCCGCACCCAGGCTGCCCGGACGATAATCAATAAGCACCTCTGTAAACTGCAGCCCCATGAAGACCCTTTTTTCCCTGATCGAATCTCCCTTCCACCCCGATTTCAGTGCCTTGTATCAGAAACTGGACATTGCGGCGGAGCGTTTCAACTCGGCGCGCAATCTGCACCGGGCGTTGCAGAAACAGCCGCCCGATTTTTTCGTGGGAGAGTTCATTTATGGCTGGGGCAACAACTACGCCGGTGCAAACGTCTCCAACCTGGACGTCACGATCAGGACCCTGCAACGCTTTGCGCCGCAGGCGAAGGTGATCGTGTTCATGCATCCCCGTGAAGAAATCCATATCGGCAAGCTGCTGGAGCTGTTTCCTGTCCATGCCGTGCTGACCTACCCGATGAGTGAGCAAGCGATGCAGGCAGCCTTGGAAACCCCGGCGTAAACCCGTTATGCGCTATCAGGGAAAGATCACTGACTGGAAGGACGACAAAGGCTTCGGATTCATCACACCCAACGGTGGAGGGGCGCGGGTCTTTGTTCACATCAAGTCGTTCTCGAACCGGCAGCAACGGCCCGTCGGTGATGAAATCGTAAGCTACGAACTTGGGCACGATCCCAAGGGCAGGCCGCAAGCCAACAGCGTTGCATTCGTCCTTAAGCACACTTCGTCAGCAAGTCCGTCGGGGGCAGGCAATGTCTCCTTCATATTGACTGCGGCCTTTCTTATCCTTGTCGCAGGATCATCCGTTACCGGCAAGTTACCCGTCGAAGTCGCCTGGTTTTACCTGGCTGCCAGCCTTGCCGCATTTCTGGCCTATGCACTCGACAAATCTGCGGCCAGAAGCGGCAAGTGGCGAACCAAGGAAAGCACCTTGCACCTTATTGGCCTGGCCGGTGGCTGGCCAGGCGCCCTGGCGGCACAACGTCTGCTTCGCCACAAGTCCAGGAAGCAATCATTTCAAATCATGTTTTGGGCCACGGTCATTCTCAATTGCTGCGCCCTTGCATGGTTCTTCTCGGCCTCGGGGAGCGTGGTGCTGCGTTCCATGCTTGGTACGGCATGAACATTACCCCCTTCCAGGCGCTAGCCTGCCCGCTGGACGGCACGCCCTTGCAGCACAACGGTTCCGCCTGGCGCTGCGACTCCGGCCACAGTTTCGACATCGCCAGCCAGGGCTACACGCATCTACTGCCGGTGCAAAACAAGCGCTCGCGCGATCCCGGCGACAGCAAGGAGATGATTGCGGCACGGCGACGTTTTCTTGCGGCGGGCTTTTATCAGCCGATTGCCGCCGCGGTGAGCCGGGCCGTGCTGGCGGGCCTGCCGGCTGATGCAACAATCAGCTGCCTCGATGCCGGGTGTGGCGAGGGCTACT
>CAYGMS010000242.1:0-4130 GCA_964350905.1 uncultured Thiobacillus sp.
ATGTCACCTATATCGAGCCGATCACCTGGCAGGTCGTCGAGAAGATCATCGAGAAGGAGCGCCCCGACGCACTGCTGCCGACCATGGGTGGCCAAACTGCGCTGAACTGTGCGCTTGATCTGGCCAGGCACGGCGTGCTGGAGAAATTCGGCGTCGAGATGATTGGCGCATCGAAGGAGGCGATCGACAAGGCCGAAGACCGCGAAAAATTCAAGGCGGCAATGACCAGGATCGGTCTTGCTTCAGCGCGCTCATCGATTGCCCATAGCATGGAAGAGGCTTTGCAGGTTCAGGCCGCGTTGGGCTTTCCGTCGATTATCCGGCCATCGTTCACCATGGGGGGCTCGGGCGGTGGCGTTGCGTATAACCGCGATGAGTTCATTTCCATTTGCGAGCGCGGCCTGGAAGCCTCGCCGACGCATGAACTCCTGATTGAAGAATCGCTGCTCGGCTGGAAAGAATACGAGATGGAGGTGGTGCGTGATCGCAAGGACAATTGCATCATCATCTGCTCGATTGAAAACTTCGACCCGATGGGCGTGCACACCGGCGACTCCATCACGGTCGCGCCTGCGCAGACCCTGACCGACAAGGAATACCAGATCATGCGCAATGCCTCGCTGGCAGTGCTGCGTGAGATTGGCGTGGAAACGGGTGGCTCCAACGTCCAGTTCTCGATCAACCCGGATGATGGACGTATGGTGGTGATCGAGATGAATCCGCGCGTGTCGCGTTCATCTGCGCTGGCATCCAAGGCGACCGGCTTTCCCATTGCCAAGGTGGCGGCCAAGCTGGCGATTGGCTATACGCTCGACGAACTGCAGAACGACATCACCGGTGGTGCGACCCCGGCCTCGTTCGAGCCGTCGATCGATTACGTTGTCACCAAGATTCCGCGCTTTGCCTTCGAGAAATTCCCGCAGGCCGATGATCGTCTGACCACGCAGATGAAATCGGTGGGCGAAGTGATGGCGATGGGCCGTACCTTCCAGGAGTCACTGCAAAAAGCCTTGCGCGGGCTGGAAGTCGGCGCAGATGGATTCGATCCCAAGACCACAGATCGCGAAGAAATCGAAGCTGAGTTGATGTCGCCAGGCCCCGAGCGCATCTGGTATGTGGGGGACGCATTCCGCATTGGCATGAGCCTGGCTGAGGTTCATGCTGTTTCAAAAATTGATCCGTGGTTTCTTGATCAGATCCAAGGTTTGATTGAACTGGAAGCTTCGTTGAACGAGCGTTCGCTGGGCGATATTGGCCATGACGAGCTGCGTCAACTCAAACGTGCTGGTTTTGCTGACCGGAGGCTGGCCAGGCTGCTCGGCACCGACCAGCATGCGGTGCGCGCGCGTCGCCAGGAGCTGAATGTTCACCCTGTCTACAAGCGCGTGGATACCTGTGCGGCTGAGTTTTCGACGCAAACGGCGTACATGTACTCGACCTATGAGGAAGAGTGCGAATCCCGGCCCAGCAATGCGAAAAAAGTGATGGTGCTGGGTGGCGGACCCAACCGCATCGGCCAGGGCATCGAGTTCGACTATTGCTGCGTGCATGCCGCACTGGCACTGCGGGAAAATGGCTTCGAGACCATCATGGTCAACTGCAATCCGGAGACCGTTTCCACTGATTACGATACCTCCGACCGGCTGTATTTCGAGCCGCTGACGCTGGAAGACGTGCTGGAAATCGTGCGCATCGAAAAGCCTTTCGGCGTGATCGTGCAATACGGTGGTCAGACGCCATTGAAACTGGCGCGTGATCTGGAGCGAAATGGCGTGCCCATCATTGGCACCAGCCCCGACATGATCGATGCCGCCGAAGATCGCGAGCGCTTCCAGAAGATGTTGCACGATCTTGGCTTGAAACAGCCGCCCAACCGTACTGCGCGCAATCCTGAGAGCGCCATCCGCATGGCCGAGGAAATCGGTTATCCGCTGGTGGTGCGCCCCAGCTACGTGCTGGGTGGCCGCGCCATGGAAATCGTGCGCGAGGAGGCGGATCTGCGCCGCTACATGACCGAAGCGGTCAAGGTGTCGAACAAGTCGCCGGTGCTGCTCGACCGCTTCCTCAACGACGCTATCGAGGTCGATATCGATGCGCTGTCCGACGGCGAACAGGTGGTGATCGGCGGCATCATGCAGCACATCGAGCAGGCTGGCGTACATTCAGGCGATTCGGCGTGTTCGCTGCCGCCCTACAGCCTGTCGGCAGACGTGCTGGACGAGATGCGCCGGCAGACGATAGCGATGGCAAAGGCGCTCAAAGTGGTCGGCCTGATGAACGTGCAGTTTGCGATCCAGGGCGACACCGTATACGTGCTGGAAGTGAACCCGCGTGCGTCGCGTACCGTGCCCTTCGTGTCCAAGGCCATCGGCGCGCCGCTGGCCAAGATTGCCGCGCGCGCCATGGCCGGCATTTCGCTCAAGTCTCAGGGATTCGAAAAAGAAATCATTCCACCGTATTTCTCGGTGAAGGAAGCCGTGTTCCCGTTCCGCAAGTTTCCGGGAGTCGACACGATTCTGGGTCCGGAAATGAAATCGACCGGCGAAGTGATGGGCATAGGCAATAATTTTGGTGAAGCTTTTCTCAAGTCGCAACTGGCATCGAGTTCGGAGCTGCCGAAACCGGGTGGCCGAGCGTTCGTCAGTGTTCGATCCACGGACCGCGAGGCCGTGATCGAACTGGCGCAGGCGCTGCGAAACCTGGGCTTTAATTTGGTTGCGACGCGCGGCACCGCACAGGCGATCGAATCGGCAGGAATTCCGGTGGCTGTGGTGAACAAGGTCAAGGAAGGCCGCCCACATATTGTCGACATGATCAAAAACGGTGATATCGACTTTATCGTCAACGTGGTCGAGGACAAGAAAGCGGTGAAAGACTCCTATGCCATTCGCGCCGAGGCGCTGTCCCGCCGGGTGGTGTACTTCACTACGCTGGCTGGTGCAGCCGCTGCCTGTATGGGCATGCAGCATGGCACTGAGCTCGAGGTGTATTCCCTGCAGGCGCTACATCAGCGTCTGCACTGATCTGAATAAGGCAAGGCTGTGAACAAATATCCTCTTACCGTAGTGGGCGCCGACATGCTGCGCGCCGAGTTGCAACATTTGAAAAGCGTGGAGCGGCCTTCTGTGATCCTTGCAATTGCCGAGGCACGTGCACAGGGCGACCTCTCTGAAAATGCCGAATATGATGCGGCCAAGGAAAAGCAGGGCTTCGTTGAAGGGCGGATTGCAGACCTGGAAGGCAAGCTGTCGAATGCGCAGATCATCGATCCGACTTCGCTGGATGCGGAAGGCCGCATTGTTTTTGGCGCCACGGTTGAACTTGAGGATACCAACTCAGGCGAATCCGTGACGTATCAAATTGTCGGTGACGATGAGGCCGATATCAAAAAGGGAAAAATTTCCGTGTCGTCGCCGATTGCCCGTGCGCTGATCGGGAAATATGCGGGTGACAGCGCGGATGTGCAGGCACCGGGTGGCGTGCGTCAGTACGAAGTACTGGACGTACTGTACAAATAGGCATGCGGCGTTTTTGGGACGGATTGGCCAGCGTGTCGCTGGTTCTGTGGATTGGCGGCCTGTGGGCGATTGGCTACCTGGCCGCACCGGTGTTATTTACCAGTCTGGGCGACAAGCAGTTGGCGGGTCTGCTTGCCGGCAAGCTGTTTGAATTGATGGCGTGGATAGGCATGGCTGCAGCGACCTATCTCCTGATCTATCGCATTGCGCGGGATGGCGGTGCGGCATTGAAAACCCTGTTTTTCTGGGTGGTTGCGTTGATGCTGGGCTTGACCCTGGCGGGCCACTTTGGCATTCAGCCCATCATCCAGGGTTTGAAGCATGCGGCCATGCCGCAAGCGGTGATGCAAAGCGTGTTTGCTGACCGTTTTGCGCGTTGGCATGGTATTTCGAGCATTCTGTACCTGATTCAGAGTGTGCTGGGATTGTTGCTGGTCTGGCGCTCTGGGCTGGCACGCTGAGCCAGGTCCAAGTCGTAAGTGCTTATTTTGGCAAGACAATCACAGCCTTTTCAGCCGCACGATAAATGACCAGAATCTTGCCGATTTGCTGAACGGGCGCAGCGCCGGTGGTGGCGCATATTTCTTCCATCCAGGCCTTGCGTACGTCCAG
>CAYGMS010000243.1:0-4129 GCA_964350905.1 uncultured Thiobacillus sp.
GCGCCTAATGCGGGGCGGATCATAACCGAAACGGCATATACGTGTCGAGAAAAAACCGAATCGCAGCGATTATTTCGCCTCATGCCGTTTCAGTCCACCATCACACAGCGCTGTTGCGCCCACGCCCGCAGACGCTCAAAATCTTCAGCGCGGATCACGGATAGCGGGCGGGTTTGCCGGAGTTCATGTTCGACATGATTGTGATTGAGCACACGCGCCTCTGCCAGCGCGGCATATTGCCCGGCCACGATCGCCTGCTCAATTTCCGCGCCTGAATAGCCTTCACTAAGTTCGACCAGGTGCGCCATTTGAAAAGATGCCGGATCGAGCCCCCGCTTTTTCAAACTCAGCCCAAAAATCACCTCCCGGATCGATGGCGAAGGCAGGTCAACGAAAAACAGCTCATCGAACCGGCCTTTGCGCAGTAACTCCGGCGGCAATTTGCTGATGTCATTGGAGGTGGCAACCACGAACACGGCCCGCTCCCGTTCACTCATCCAGGTCAACAAGGTTCCCAGAATACGCTGCGACACTCCGTCGTCCGCATCACCGCCCGAGAGACCTTTCTCGATCTCATCCATCCACAGTACGCACGGCGACATACGCACGGCTTCGTTCAAAGCCTGACGCAGATTCTTTTCAGTTTCGCCTATGTATTTGTTATACAGGCTGGCGAAATCCAGCCGCAATAAAGGGACTTTCCAGCTTCCCGCCACGGCCTTGGCGACCAGGCTTTTGCCCGCGCCCTGCACACCAAGCAACAGCACCCCTTTGGGCACAGGCAATCCTGGCGCAAGAGCCGGATTCTGGAATACCGCCTGTCGCTGCCCAACCCAGATTTTGAATCGCTCGAAGCCCCCCACATCCGCCAGCGTGACATTCGGCAACTCCATTTCCAGGACGCCGGCTTGCTGATCCTGCTTGAACCGCGCGATGCGTTTGACGTCATCCAGATTGAGTTCGCCATCCACGCTGATGGATTGCCGAATCAGGCGTTGTGCTTCCTCCTCGCCCAGACCCGAAAGCTGATGCGCCAGCAAAGGCAGAATATCGCGATCAATCCGCAAGCTTCGCTGCTGCTCACGCTGCCAGCGACCAAGTTCATCTTTCAGCAAGCTCCGCACGCGATCAGCCGAGACACCCGGCATGGCAAGCCGTGCCGACACCCTTGCCAACTCGGAAGGCAATTCCAGACTGGGGCTGATAAACAGCAGCGTGCGGTCGCGGTGATAGTGGTCAAAGGCGATCTCACGCACCAACCGAACGTTGAGTGGATTGCCAAAAAAAGGATGGGCGTCGAGAAACACATACAGCCCGTTCTGGGGCGTGTTGTCCACGTGTTTAAGCGCATCGGTGAACTCGTTGGTGTTGTAGATCGCGCTGTTTTCCGTGCTGCGCTTGAGTCCGTCCGCCAGGCTCCAGACAAACAAGGGGATATCGCGCACGTTACAAAGCTCCCGCACGCGAGCCAGGAGCCGGGATTCCTCATGGGTTTCACTGACCAGAATGGGGAAACGTGCATCGAGTAACGCGTTGAAGTCTTTACTGAGCTCAGGCATATCGGAAAATCATCAAATCAAGGCTATGGATAAGGACGGTGACAATGAGGCTTGCACGTTCACGCCAGAGACCAGCGTTTGACGATATCGTAAAACGCACCTTCGGTCTCAGTGCGCGAAGACACCAGCACGAAATCATGCACCGGCCAATGTACCGGCTCATACGTAGGTACCTCGCCACCAGCCGTGTTACGCAGCAGCGTGACATGCGGCACATGCGGGCGAGCGTCGAAGGCGACGCCGGATTGTTGAATTGCGGCAGTCAGCGCATTGACCAGTTCGCCGAGTTGCGGCGGCGGCTGACCTGGCCCCATCCAGCCGATCCGGTTGTGGCGCCAGTGGCCGAGCTGGTCCAGCGTCAATTCGAATGCGTGGGCTTGGATGGCATCCACACTGGCAAGCAAAGCATCGAGTTGCGCGACAGGGGTACGCCCGAGAAAGGCCAGGGTGAGATGCAGGGTGTCGGCGCGCATGCGGCGGCCGTCCCAGTGTTTATGCAGCCATTTGCCGGTACGGTTGAGCGCCTCACGGGTGACGTCATCAGGCCACAAGGCGAAAAACAGGCGCAGCGAATCTGGCTTGGTCGAGGTGGCGTCGGATGACGCCGCTTCAGCCACGCTCGATCAGGCACACGGCTTCGGCGGCAATGCCTTCGCCACGGCCGGTGAAACCGAGTTTTTCAGTGGTGGTGGCCTTGACGTTGACGCGGTCGATGGCAACGCCGAGATCATCGGCAATGTGTGCGGTCATGCGTGCGATGTGCGGCGCCATTTTCGGCGCCTGCGCGATGAGGGTGGCGTCAACGTTGCCGATGCGCCAGGTGCGTTCACGCAATTGCTCGACGACGCGACGCAGCAGGATGCGGCTGTCGATGCCGGAAAACATGGCATCGGTGTCAGGAAAATGGCGGCCGATATCGCCCAGCCCGGCCGCGCCCAGCAGCGCGTCGCAGATGGCGTGCAGCAGCACATCGGCGTCGGAATGCCCGGCCAGTCCCAATTCATGGGGAATATCGACGCCGCCGATGATGAGCTTGCGGTTTGCGGCAAAGGCATGCACGTCGAAACCGTGACCGACGCGCACCTCACTCATTCATGGTCCCCTGAATCAGGGCCGCGAGTTCCAGGTCCTGCGGGTAGGTGACCTTGAGGTTGCGGCTGTCGGATTCGACCAGTTTGGGCTGCAGGCCGAGTTGTTCGATGGCCGAGGCTTCGTCGGTCATGTCGCTGCCGGCGGCGCGCAGGGCGCGGACCAGCGTGCCGTGACGGAACATTTGCGGGGTTTGCGCCTGCCACAGGCCGGCGCGCGGCACGGTGGCCTCGGCCCTCGTCCCGGAAGAAGCGTCGGCTGCGGCCCGCTTGAGGGTGTCGGCCACCGGCACGGCCAGCAGGCCGCCGACGGGATCATCGGCGACTTCGTCCAGCAACTTGTCCAGCATGTCATCGGGCAGGCACGGGCGCGCGGCATCGTGCACCAGCACCCAGTCATCGGCAGCACAGACTTGGGACATGGCTTCGAGGCCATTCAAGACGGTCTCGGCACGGGTCGCGCCGCCGCAGCGCAGCACTTCGAGGCGCTCGTCCCAGCCCTGCCACTCATAGTTGTTCCAGCGTTTGTCGGTGGGCGAGAGCACGACAAACAGCTTGCTGATGCGCGGCTCGCGTGCCAGCACCATCATCGCGTGCGCAATCATGGGAACCGAATTGAGCAGCATGTACTGCTTTTCAATTTTCCCGCCCATGCGCGAACCGCTGCCTGCTGCAGGGATCAGTGCGTAAAAACTCATGCGTCGCCTCCAGGCGCCAATACTTCACGGTTGCCATTGCTTTGCATCGACGACACCAGACCGGCGCGTTCCATGTCCTCGATCATGCGGGCGGCGCGGTTGTAGCCGATACGCAGTTGACGCTGCACCGACGAAATCGACGCGCGGCGTGACTTCAGCACATAGGCCACGGCCTGGTCGTAGAGCGGGTCGGATTCCGCCGCCGCTTCGCCAAACTCACCGCCCTCGCCTGCCATTTCTGGAGACTCCAGCACGCCTTCAATGTATTCGGGCTCGCCCAGCGACTTCAGGTAGTCGACCACACGATGCACTTCATTGTCCGACACGAAGGCACCGTGTACGCGTTGTGGCAGCCCGGTGCCGGGCGGCAGGTAGAGCATGTCGCCCTGCCCCAGCAAGGCCTCGGCGCCCATCTGGTCAAGAATGGTGCGCGAGTCGATCTTGCTCGATACCTGGAACGCGATGCGCGTCGGGATGTTGGCCTTGATCAGGCCGGTGATGACGTCGACCGACGGCCGCTGCGTCGCCAGGATCAGGTGGATGCCGGCTGCGCGCGCTTTCTGCGCCAGCCGCGCGATCAGTTCCTCGACCTTCTTGCCGACCACCATCATCAGGTCGGCGAGCTCATCGATGAACACCACAATCAATGGCAATTCTTCCAGCGCCTCCGGCGCATCGGGTGTCAGCGTGAACGGATTGGTAAGCGGCTGATCGGCCTTGATCGCATCGCGCAGCTTCTGGTTGTAACCGGCGATGTTGCGTACGCCGAGCGCCGACATAAGCT
>CAYGMS010000244.1:0-4102 GCA_964350905.1 uncultured Thiobacillus sp.
GCATGACCGTGCACTATGCCAAGCGTTACCAGGATGTGGCGGAAGTGGTGTTCGGTAAGGTCTAAGACTGGTAGCAGGGTGGGGCAATTGCCCCACCGCGGTTCAGATGAACAGACACACGTCCGACTTCTGCGCCACCGGCAGGAAAGACGCTGCGCCGATCCAGTCCTGGATTTCTGGAATGAAATCATCGGGCGAATAGCCGAACAGTTCCACCGTCATCTGGCAGGCCACCAGTTTGACATCGGCCTCGATGCACGCGCTGCGCAGTTCCTCGATGCTCGCGACACCGTTGTTCTTGACGGTTTGCTGCATCAAGCCGGTCGCCACTTTCTCGAATCCGGGTACGCCGGCCATCACGATATTGGGGACTTTCCAGTTGATGTCCTTGAGCCACTGCGGGCCGTAGGGCATTTTCATCGGCATGCCCGGATTGCCCAGTGGACTGATTTCGAGTTTCAAATCCTTCTTCAGCAATTCGAGTCCATAGAAGGTGAAGAACACCGACACATCCCAGCCCAGCGCGGAAGCAGTCGAGGCCAGGATGAACGGGGGGTAGGCCCAGTCCAGCGTGCCCTTGGTGGCGATGATGGCCAGCGAGGACACGTGCGCTTCCTCGCGCTCGGCCATTTTGGTTTCAAAGCGCTGGTCAAACCACTGATCGAATTGGGTTTGATCCAGCCCTTGCGTCATGATTTTGTCTGCGGCACCCATCATCGTCTCCTCATGATTTGCGGATAAAGAATTCAAACTCGCCCTGGTTCGAGTTGGTGGCAATCAACTCGTGGCCGGTTTGCTTGCAGAAGGCCTGCATGTCTTTCACCGAGCCGGGATCGGTCGAAAGAATCGCGAGTGTTTCGCCCGAGCCCATGGCCGTCAGGGCCTTCTTGGCACGAAGGATCGGCAGCGGACAGTTCAGGCCGCGTGCGTCCAGGGATTGCGTTGCTTGTGTATTCATGACGTTGACTCCTTCTCAAAGTGACGACCATTCGGTCAAAATAACCGGCAAAGTTTGCCGGGTGAAACAACATGCCTGCACTGCCGCTAGACCGGTCAGTCAAGACTGGTTCGAAAAAAAAGCAGCCGGCAAGATGCCAGTGCTTACGCTGTTTTCAGCTCGACACGCAGTGTTTTAATGGCAGGCCCCAGGCGATATAGCAACTCGGGATCGTTCTGTGCCTTGGCCAGCAAAATCACGCCTTCCAAATATGCAAGCATGGCTTCTGCCGTCAGATCACTGTCCAGCGGATCTATGGCTCCAGCCGCAACTGCCTGCTCCAGGGTTTCGCTAAAGCGCGATTTGGCCCGCGTGAAGATGGCCAGCAGCTTGGCACGGAGAATGTCGTCCTGCGTGCTGACTTCCAGGGTGAGGTTGCCAAAAATGCAGCCGAGCATGCGGCCATGCACCTGCTTGATCGATTTTTGCCAGAAGTAGGCCGCATCGATCAAATAGTCGATGCGCTCCATCGGCGGCAGGGCAGGGTCAAAGGCCTCCGCCACAAACCCGTTGGCCCACTCGTCGGCAAACTCGTCAATCACAGCCATCACCAGGTCGCGCTTGGACGGGAAGAAGTGATAGAAGCTGCCTTTCTGGATGCCCGCGCCTTCGCAAATTTCCTGGATACCCACGTTGGCATAGCTGCGCGAATGGAAACGCGGCTTGGCGGCAGCGAGGATTCTGGAGCGGGTGTCAGTGGCGATGTTCATGCGATGAATACTAGTTGACCGATCGGTAAAATGCAAACGTTGCTGTCAAAGAATCGAAATACGCATCACGCCACGCTGTTGTTCCAACCGGAAAAGCCGCATTACATTCATCCCGAGCAGCGCATCGGTCGGCAGATTCGGCATGACGGCAACCTCAAAATCCCGCAGGATAAAGCTGCCAATCTGAATCTTGGATGCCTTGGCTACGCAGCCTTGAACCGGGCCGTTTGCAGTGTTGAATGTACGGGCATCACACGAATTAATACCGGACTTATGCGCCATTTCCCGAGACAGCGAAGTGAGTGTGGCACCCGTGTCCACCATGAACACGGTCGGCATTCCGTTCACATATCCCGCTGCGTAATAGTGGCCGTCCGGCCGTTGCACCATATCCACGAAACCTGGCCCCTGGACTTCTGGCTTTGGCAAGGCGGGTCTGGGGACTTGT
Organism: uncultured Thiobacillus sp.; assembly: GCA_964350905.1. Taxonomy (GTDB): domain Bacteria; phylum Pseudomonadota; class Gammaproteobacteria; order Burkholderiales; family Thiobacillaceae; genus Thiobacillus. The sequence goes on from CAYGMS010000244.1 coordinate 2,156, forward strand.
GGTGGTCGATGGATGGCCGATATATGAAAGCGTTCTGGCTGGGGAGAACCAGCCGGGGTCAGCGAAAGAACTTTTGTTCCACCGGATTGAATTTCCATACCCCCTCGGATATTCACCCGAGCACCGTCCTGAAAACCAATTTGATCGTTGCACCAGGTTGTTCCTGTGAGAAAAAACAAACCGTAATTTCCCACCGGAACACTGGCCTGAGCCGTCTTGCCGGACTGCACCGATATGCCCAGGAGGCGTTGACCTGTGCCAGGATCGGTCAGATAGGCAACCACGGGATAGTGATGTTTGTTCTCAATTTCCAGCCCGGAGAACAGCATGTCAGTCCGTCGCATGCGCGAGGGATCGGCGAGCTGAACGGCGCCGTTTGCCGGAAGAGAGGCAGGATTGCAGCGCCGATAGCCGGTGAATAGTGGCTGGGCTGGTGCGAGCCCAGCAGCGTGATCGTTGTTCCAGGAACGCTTGATCTGCGGGCCGAAGTGGAACAGGAGCGCGACCCCGGCGACAAGCAGAAGCCAGATTGTCACGCGCCTGGTCAGGCTTTGCGGCCGTTTCGCGGCGTTGCCAGCAAGGCCCTCAAAAGCGTCATTTCCATACGCCCTGTTCCCTTTGGTACCCCTGAATTGCCTGGGGTCGTACAGGCTGTCTCTAAGCTTGTCCTGCGCTTTCTTTTCCCTGTACCAGTCGCGGTCATCGATCCCCACTGATCCCCCCCACTATTTATCTTGTCATGCCAGTGCCAAGCGGCAATGCACTGTCGATTACGCCTCGAAAAGTAACAGCAGTTCCTCGCCCAGCATGTCGATTATCTTGACCGCGATGCGGCTGCCGGACGGCGGGGCAGCGAGTTCATAACGGCCCAGCACCAGATCCTGCTTGCGCTCGGGCACGTCGGACAGCGCCACGTTGAACAGTTCGCCGTCGTATTGGCTGTCGATCAGCACACAATCGACCACTGCGCGCCAGTCGGGGATGCTGACACGGAACAGGCCCTGGTCCAGGTTCAGGTGTTGCTGTTCCAGATTTTCCCGAAATCAAAGGATAACTGGCGGTGATGCCGGATGGATAGAAGCGTGGTGGCCGAGCCTGCCTGATCGACGGCATAGAGAATCAGGTAATCGCTCACCAGATATACGCGCAGGCCGTCCGTAGCGCCGGGCGGCAGCGTGGCGAGGAGGGCAAGCGCTTCTACCGAGCGGGGTGGCTGATCCAGGTAACGGCGGCCCATAGTGGGAAAGCGGCGCAGATTGAGAATGACCTCGGCGCGCAGCATGGCCAGCAGGTCGTCGTAGGCATGCGCGGCATCCGCTTCGGCCAGAAAAGCCTCGATGGACTCCAAGCACGCCAGAAAGCTCGCGGCGAGTTCAACCGCATGCAGGTGTTCAGCCATGTTTATGGCGGGATGGATTTTCAGTGCGCTGCTGCTGCAGGCGGGTGAGGGCTGCATCGGCGTCCTCGGTACGTCCGGCGGCGATGTCTTCCAGTCCGCGGCGTACATCGTCGAGCAGCAGCAGGTGGATGCGTTCACGTTCCAGTTGGTGGTAGTAGTCGAGGCGCTGCGCGTCGATCAGTGCGATGTAGCTCTCACCGTTTTTGGTGACGATTTTTTCGGCGCCAGCCTTGACCTGGTCGGCGAGTTCGGAAAGATTGGCGCGTGCCTGTGATAAGGGTACGACGTCGCGGGTCGAGAATGCCATGGCAGTTTCCTCAGGATATGTACAGAGTTATGTGCATAATACGCGCCACAATCGATCCGGCAAAGCCATCGGCCTTGCAGCGAATAGATATAGGTGACTGCCGGGTTCAGCAGGCCATCGGGTAAAATGCCGGCATGAACAGCCCTGAGCTTCTTGACGCGCAGCACCTTGATACCCTGCCTGCGGCCGTCATCAAGGTGCGCGGCGAACTGCTGACCGAACTGCCGCAGGATCTCTACAT
>CAYGMS010000245.1:0-4088 GCA_964350905.1 uncultured Thiobacillus sp.
GGGTCATGACGGCTTTGCGCAGCGTGACCTCGAAGCCGTGATTGGCAAACCATGCTTTAGCAGGAGTCCAGATGAATTTACGAAATGCCCACCCTCCCGCGAGAGTAAAAGAAAGAGCAATGAATAACTCGATGTCCATTTTCAGTCCTTCTTCCGAAAAACGAGGTAGATGACGGGGATCAGGGCAGCGGCAAGCGCTGGCGACGCCGCGATCGTCAGGAAATCACGGTCCCACGCGGCGAGGGTTTCTGGCTCCAGGTTTCGCGCGCAAAACGAGAGGACGAACTCAGGCTGCGGGAGAACGCCTGGGATCGACGCCTGTGCAAGGCCGACGAATTTCATGACTCGCGCCGCCATGTAGTGCTGCCACACTCCGGCACCATCTGGCGGCGTGAGATACAGATAGGCTGCGACAGAGAGTGCGATCGACAGAAGGGACCATGCCGCGAGCCACAGGTACAACTCGATTTTGAGGTCGCGGAGGCGGGTTGCGAGGGGGTGATTCATGGTGCTTATCCTTGTTGATGGTTGGTCCGAGTACCTTTGCACGACGGGTATCGCGAGCAGGACCAGAAGCTGCCGTTGCGGCTGCCTGAGACGAGACACATTTCTGAATCGCACAGCGGGCAGCGCATGGACGGATCAGGATCGCCCCTGAGGGGAATATGGGAAGGGCTGCCATCCCCGTTCTGCGGAAAGGCACGACCGCAGCCGCAGAGGAACAGCGTACGGCCAAGCTTGGCCGACCAGCGCCATTCGCGCGGGCACAAATCCGAAGGTTTCCGGCATTTCGGATGGCTCACTGTTTCACCTCGGTGGCGTCAACGGCGCTGGGGCCTTCCTGACGCTTTTGCACGGCCTCCCAATCAGCAAAGGAGGCGCGACTTTCGGGTAGCGTATCGATGGGAACCAGGAGGACGGCGACGAAGAGGCCGATCGCCATCGCGGCTCCGCCTGCAGCGCAGGCGAATATAAGTTTCAAGATTTTTTCTTTCACGAGACTCCCCAAAAAGATGCACATTGGGAGAGTGTTGCGCGCAAAGCTAGTTGGTCAGTTTTGACGGTATTTGAAGGGTGAAGAAGTCGCCTGAAACCCACGTGAATACAGGGTTTTAAGGCCGTGAGAGAGAGATTTCGAGGTTGCCGTGATCGCGAAAAAACCCGGCACATGGCCGGGGTGTGGGTTAAGAGAATGGGCGGTCAGGCGGCGCCAGCCCGAGCGCGGCGTAAATGCCGCCACGCGCCGCCCTAAACGCGGCTAGATCAGTCTTTTGTGGGATGGCCGGCGCCTGTAGCGGAGGTGCTGGCAGTTGCTCGCCAGCATCCTCGGCGCGGCAGGACGCACGATAGCAGGCTTGCCAAGCGGCCTGCATGCCGGGGCGCGTCCAGTCGGATTCTCTCAAGCTCCACCCCGATCGAGCCATCGACTGCGCCGCAGCGAAGGTGCGGGGGGAAAGAGAATGCCATGCCGCCGGCACACACCCTGCCGCGCGAGCGGCGGCATGAAACTGCTCCTCAGCGTCTTGGCGTAGCCCGCGCCGCCGGAACTCAGCAGGGTCAGGTACGTAGGAGTGCATCCCGTCTTCGCTCACCCTACGGGCGCGCGAGATCTCGCCTGGCGACATCTCACACAAAACCATACGGTAGCCCTCCAGCAAAGCGCCGCGCGTGGCCGCATCCAGACGGGAAAGCTGGACCGGGTGGCGCGCCACCAACCACGCCATGGCGTCATCGACGAGCTCGTCAGGCGCCGGCCACTCGGCGCGCTTGTGAACGGGCGACTGCTGCGGAGAATTCGTCGCCTGCGCTTGGACAAGCAACGGTAAAATCGAGGTTATTTTTTCCATTGTTGTTGATTCCTTTCAGTCTTTTTTGGACGACGCTGGGGTAAGGTTTGCTGCCCATCCCGACGATTTCTTTTGCGGCTTCCTCAACCAGTGCCGCGCCGTGCTGCGTCACCAGTGCGCCAACGGTGGACAGGTCTTCAGGGGTCCAGCACTCAACCCCGTGGATCGTTTTGAGGGCCTTCCTCACGCCGACAGGCGGCGTGGCGAAGCCCCTCTCTGTCGACTGAGGTCTGGTGGTGGCGGTCTCTCCCCCTTCTTCATTTTTTTCCTGCACCGCACCGACATCGCCGCAGGCGTCGGGTTGCGCGCCCTCGGGCGTGCTGCATGCAAGAGAATTGCGTTGCGGTTGCGGTTGCGGTTGCGGTTGCGGTTGCGGTTGCGTTGGCGCTGAGTTGTTTGATTTATTTGGAAAAATTGCTTTCAGACCCTCCTGCTGAACGAGAATCGATTTGACACGCGCAGACTCGATTTCTTCATACGCTTTCTCCGCTGCGCTGGCCCATCGGCCAGCGAACTTGTGAAAGCGAGTCCAGCGCCGGAGAGCGACCTCCCGAGTTTCTTCGTCGAAAACGACCAAGCCGCGCCGATCGAGCTCCCTCAAAGCCTCCGCCACCACCGGCTCGTCGAGGCGAGATGCTCCGCAAAGTCGCTCGATAATCCCAGGCCGCCCGACACCACACACGCTCACGAGGCCAGGGGGTGAGCTCCACAGGACGTGGAGCAAAAATTTTTGAGAAATCAACAGGTCGGTGACCCCGGGCCAGGCGTCTAAGTTCGTTGGGACGGGCCGCGTACTCATTTCGCTTCCCCGTTCTCGGGCTCCGTCTGCGTCACCAATGGCAGCGCCAACTGCGCCTCGCGGGCGAGGCTCTTGATCACCGTGGCGACGCGCGAGTGCGGGCGAGTTTTTGCCCAGCGCGCTGCGGCCCGCAGGTCCGATTGATTTCCGGGCGGGCGGCCACCCACGTCAGCATCCAAGTCCCGCGCTTCTTCGCGCGCCAGCCACGCGCGCTCCAAATCTTTGGACGAGACCCGGACGTGCCGAGACGGAGTGCGGCCAAGTCGCAGAAAGCCAAGGCGCGCAAGGGCCTTAACGGTGTTGCGGCAAAGGCGGTCGCCGATGAGGGGAGACTTGAAGTCCTCGATTTGGTGCCATCCAACGAGGATGACGCTCATGCGGCACCCCCTTTCTTGCCACTGGCCGCTGGACAGATTTGGCTGGCAGCGTGACGGGCCAAAATCCACGCGTCGAGCTCATGCTTGAGCAAAACTGAATTTTTCTTCCCCACCTTGAAGATGCGCGGGAAAGTTGGGTCTTGGCGGTGAATCAAGTATAAGTTTTGCCTAGAGGTTGCCAGGCGGACTGCCGCGTCGCAGACCCGGATTACAGAAACTTCACTGAAGTTGCTTTGTACTTCCATTCCTTCACTCCTTAATTTCGGGGGGTGAAGCCGCAAAAAAGCCACCTGAAAAAAGGTGGCTGCGGGGGTGATTGTGCTGGCTTCGCGCGTCAATCGCCCCCAGGCGGAACGCGCGGAGCGGGAAGAATTCGGGCCGTGAGGTTCGGACCGGCATCGGCAGACGGCAATCCGGAAGAGGGATCCAGGCTTGGCTTGGAGGCCCGCTCTATGGCAGCCAAGGCGGCGCGCGAAATCTCGATCGAGGTTTGATGGGCGATCGCGAGGATGGCCTTAGCCGCGCGGTCGGCTGCGGCAATGCCTGCAAGGTCACGACGGCAAAAAGTCAGCGATCGAATGGCGCGCACCCGCGCCGCTGCAAAGCCGCGGTCCCCGCGAGACGGCGGAGCACTGCGCGGAGCGCTGGTGGATGGCAGCCCAATTGCGCCAACCTGCTCCAAGAGCCAATCCCACCCTTCAAAATCGTCGCTTTGCGTCACCATAAGGCAAATTTTGCCCGACCGCCAGAAAAAATCAAGCGCTATTCTCGTAATTTCCCATTTATTTTCAATAAGATATCAAAACAATATCTACACAACATCGAATGGATTGTTAATAGCAATCCAGGAATGCCGTATGCTAAGCGGCCTGACAACGTACCCATAGTTTTCCGCGTAAAGTTCCGCGGAACACGGATCTGTTGGTAGATTTGCTGGTATGTCATTTTTTGCGAAACGAGCGAACCTAACATTGACGCGGATCGCGTCTCAATGTTCAAGGGAGTGCAGACCACCATTTCAAAATCCGCTGCCATTTACACAAACATCGACGATAATCATCACCT
>CAYGMS010000246.1:0-4074 GCA_964350905.1 uncultured Thiobacillus sp.
CCGGTGCAGAACCATGAATCGGCTCGTACATGCCCTTGTTGTTTTCATCCAGCGAAGCCGACGGCAGCATGCCGATCGAGCCCGACAGCATCGACGCCGCATCGGACAGAATGTCACCGAAAATATTGCCGGTCACCATGGTGTCGAATTGCTTCGGTGCGCGTATCAGCTGCATCGCCGCATTGTCGACATACATGTGGGACAGTTCGACCTCAGGATAGTCTTTCGACACCTCGATCATCACTTCCTTCCACAATTCGGAGCATTCCAGCACATTGGCCTTTTCGACCGAGCACAGCTTCTTGCCGCGCTTCATCGCGATGCCAAACGCCACATGCGCCACCCGCCGCACCTCGGATTCGGAATACAGCATGGTGTTGAAGCCGACGCGCTCGCCATTCCTCACCTCGATCCCGCGTGGCTCGCCGAAATACACGTCGCCGGTCAGTTCGCGCACGATCATCAGGTCGAGCCCGGACACCACCTCCGGCTTCAGCGAAGACGCTGACGCAAGCTCGGGATACAACAGCGCCGGTCGCAGGTTGGCGAACAGGTTCAGCTCCTTGCGGATCCGCAGCAGGCCACGCTCGGGGCGCAACGGACGATCCAGTGCATCGTATTGCAGGCCGCCGACCGCGCCGAGCAGGACCGCATCGGCCACACGTGCCAGGGCCAGCGTCGCATCGGGCAGCGGATCACCCGCCGCGTCGTAACCTGCGCCGCCGATAGGCGCCGTTTCCATTTCGATTTTCGCGCCGTCGGCACGCAACACATCGAGCACCTTGACCGCCTGCGCAACGATTTCCGGACCGATGCCATCACCGGGTAATACTGCAATTTTCATGTTCTCAAAACCCTTTTTTCCGCGAAGGACGCGAAGGTCACGAAGAAAAGTTTCCTTCGTGTTTCTTAGCGCCTTTCGCGGATGAAAAATTAATCAGGCAAACAACCACGGCGCTTCCAGTTTGCGCCGCGCTTCATACGCGTTGATCTTGTCGCCCTGCAACAGGGTGAGACCAATATCGTCCAGGCCATTCAGCAAACGGTGCTTACGGCCTGCATCCACCTCAAAATCAATCACTTCGCCGGCGGGTGTCGTCACCGTCTGCTTGTCCAGATCCACCGTCAGTGCATAGCCTTCATTCGCAACGCACTCCCGGAACAGGCGATCCACCAGCGCAGCATCCAGCACGATCGGCAGGACACCATTCTTGAAACAGTTGTTATAGAAGATGTCGGCAAAGCTGGGCGCGATGATGGCACGAATGCCATAGTCTTCCAGCGCCCATGGCGCGTGCTCACGACTCGAACCGCAACCGAAATTCTCACGCGCCAGCAGTACCGATGTGCCCTGATAGCGCGGCTGGTTCAGCACAAAATCCGGGTTCAGCGGACGGTCGTGATTCGACTTGCCCGGCTCGCCATGGTCGAGATAACGCCATTCGTCGAACAGGTTGGGGCCAAAGCCCGCACGCTTGATCGACTTCAGAAACTGCTTAGGAATGATGGCATCGGTATCGACGTTGGCGCGGTCAAGTGGCACCACCAGTCCGTCCAGGGTTGTAAACGCCTGCATTTATTTGCTTCCGGCGCGCTCGATTGCGCTGCCGGCCCTCTCGATATCCTTGCCCACCCCCTGAACCGTATTGCACCCGGCAAGCGCAAAAGCAGCCGCGAGTAAAAGAGCGATCATCGGTTTCATTGCCATCTCCTTAAAAATCCCGCACATCGACAAAATGCCCGGCGCACGCGGCCGCCGCAGCCATTGCCGGGCTGACCAGATGCGTCCTGCCCCCCTGCCCCTGGCGCCCTTCGAAGTTGCGGTTGGACGTCGAAGCGCAGCGTTCGCCCGGCTCCAGCCGGTCGGCATTCATCGCCAGGCACATCGAGCAGCCCGGCTCACGCCACTCGAAGCCGGCTGCAACCAAAATCTTGTCCAGACCTTCGGCCTCGGCCTGCTGCTTGACCAGGCCGGAGCCCGGCACCACCATCGCCAGTTTGACGTTGGCCGCGACCTTGCGGCCTTGGGCGACGCTGGCGGCTTCGCGTATATCTTCAATCCGCGAATTGGTGCATGAACCGATAAACACCTTGTCCACCGCAATCCCGGTGATCGGCGTATTGGCCTGCAGGCCCATGTATTCGAGCGCACGGGTCCAGTCCTGTCTTTTCACCTCGCTTGAGGCATCGGCCGGATCCGGCACCCGGCCGTTGATCGTCGTCACCATCTCGGGCGAGGTACCCCAGGTAACCTGCGGTTCGATCTGCGCCGCATCGAACTCGACCACCCGATCAAACTGGGCATCGGCGTCCGAATGCAGCGTGTTCCACCATGCCACCGCCTGCTCCCACGCCGCGCCCTTGGGTGCATAGGGACGACCCTTGACATAATCGATCGTGGTCTGGTCGACCGCCACCATGCCGGCGCGTGCGCCGGCCTCGATCGCCATGTTGCACAGCGTCATGCGGCCTTCCATCGTCAACGCGCGTATCGCCGAGCCACCGAATTCGATGGCATAGCCGGTACCGCCCGCCGTGCCGATTCCACCGATGACGGCCAGCGCGATGTCCTTGGCCGTGACGCCTTTGCCCAAAGCACCTTCAACCTTGACCAGCATGGTCTTCGACGGCTTCTGCCACAGGCATTGCGTGGCCAGCACGTGCTCGACTTCGGACGTGCCGATGCCGAAGGCCAATGCGCCGAACGCGCCATGGGTCGAGGTATGCGAATCCCCGCACACCACCGTCATCCCGGGCAGGGTCAGACCCTCTTCCGGGCCGATGACATGGACGATGCCCTGGCGGATGTCGTCCATCTTGAATTCGGTGATACCGAACTCGGCGCAATTGGCATCGAGCGTTTCCACCTGCAGGCGCGACACCGGGTCGGTGATGCCTTGCGAGCGATCGGTGGTCGGCACGTTGTGATCGGGCACGGCGACCGCCGCATCGGCGCGACGCGGAACACGCTGGGCCAGCTTGAGGCCTTCGAACGCCTGCGGGCTGGTGACTTCGTGCACCAGATGGCGATCGATATAAAGCAGCGTGGTGCCGTCGTCCTCGACGTGCACCACGTGGGCGTCCCACAACTTCTGAAATAAGGTCTGACCAGACATACGAACCAGCTAAAAGTGCGAAAGACCAATTATTTCATAGCTTGCCGGCTGCAGGCACGGATTTTGTCTGGCCCCACACGACATATACCCCCCACGCCAGCGCTGCACTCACTGCAGCCAGGGTGAAAGTCCATGCCGGACCGGGGACTTCCCAGATCAAGCCGCTGGCCAGGCCGCCGATGGTGCCGCCCACGCCATAGGACAGACTGGTGTAAAGCGCCTGGCCGCGTGCCTGATGGCGTCCACGGAAGTGATGGTGTATCAGTGCCACGGCGGCAGCATGATAGGTGCCAAAGGTAAAGGCATGCAGCGTTTGCGCACCCCACACCACCCAGGCCGACTCCACGCCCCAGGCAATCAGCAGGAAGCGTACGACTGCCAGCGCGAAACTTGCCAGAATCAGCCGGCGCGGGGTGACCCTGGCAAAAATACGCGGAATGATCAGGAATATGCCGATTTCGCACAGCACGCCGAGCGCCCATAACCAGCCCACGGTGGACTTGTCGTAGCCGTGGTCCACCAGATAAATCGAATAAAAGGTGTAGTACGGTCCATGCGTCACCGCCATCAACATGCAGGCGACGAGCAGCGAGGCCACTTCGGGCCGTTTCACGACATCCCACACCGAATGATGGTCGGTGGGGTGCGGCAGGATGTCCGCTTCTGGAATCACCCGTGCGAACGCTGCGATGCCCACCATCACGGCCAGCACGGCCCACGGCAGCCAGGCAATCGACACATGGTCAAAGGCATAACCCAACCCGACCACCATGAGGATGAATCCGACCGATCCCCACAAGCGGATCAGACCGTAACCGTCAATGCGCTCTCTCAAATGCGACAGGGTCATGGCCTCGACCAGCGGCAGCGACGCACTCCAGAAAAAACCCAGCGCGGCCATCACCGCGAACAGCCACCAGAAGCTGTCACCGACAAACACCCCGGCAAACACCAGCAC
>CAYGMS010000247.1:0-1792 GCA_964350905.1 uncultured Thiobacillus sp.
TCAACAGGTCTTCGTCCTTGATCACGCCATACAGCAGGGTGCGGAAATACGCCTCGTCGACACGCTTGAACTGCTCGTCTTCCTTGAGGTTGGCGGCGATCAACGTGATGTCCGCGCCGCCCACCAGCCAGGCATAGACGCCTTGCAGGGTGAATTCGCGGGCGACTTTGCGGGAACCGGCCATCTCAGAGGCGCTTCAACAGATTGGCCATTTCAACCGCCACGCGTGCGGCATCGCGTCCCTTTTCGGCCATGCGCTGGTGTGCCTGTTCTTCGGTGTCCACGGTGAGGATGGCGTTGGCGATCGGCATGCCGGTTTCCAGTTGCACATCGAGAATGCCGCGCGAGGATTCGTTCGACACCACTTCAAAATGATAGGTGTCGCCGCGCACCACGGCGCCGAGTGCGACCAGCGCATCGAACTTGCCGGACTGCGCCATTTTCTGCAGCACCAGCGGATGCTCCAGTGCACCCGGCACGTCGACCAGCAGCACATCGCCCCTGGCGACGCCAAGCCGGTCCAGTTCGGTTTCGCACGACGATAGCAGGCCTTCGCAAATGTCCTTGTTGAAGCGGCTCATGACGATGCCGATTCTGAGCCCCGCGCCTTGGTAGACCGGGTCGAGTTCAGAAATGCTGCTGCTGGTTCCCATGATGCGTCCCTCGAAATGTTGTTAGGCTTTTTCAGAATAGCCGGTGACTTCCAGCCCGAAACCATCCATGGCGGGCATCTTGCGCGGACTGGCCAGCAGTCGCATTTTGCCGACGCCGAGGTCGCGCAGAATCTGCGCGCCGATGCCGTAGTCGCGCAGGTCGTATTTCTGATTGGCAACCGGTGCCGGGTCGATGCGCTGCAGCAGCGCATCGGCAGTTTCCGGGCGATGCAGCAACACGATGATGCCGCACTGCGATTCGGCGATGCGTTCCATCGCGCCCAGGATCGGCCAGGAATGGCCGCCGCCGGTGACGTCGAGAAAGTCCATCACCGAGAGAGGCTCGTGCACGCGCACCAGGGTTTCGTGGTCGGCCAGGATTTCGCCCTTGACCAGCGCCAGATGCGTTTCTCTGGCACAGGTGTCGCGGTAGGCCACCAGGCGGAATGCGCCGTATACCGTCTGGATCAGCCGGTCGGCGACGCGTTCGACCAGGCTTTCGGTCTGGCTGCGGTAATGGATCAGATCGGCAATGGCGCCGATTTTCAAGCCGTGTTCCTGCGCGAACGGAATCAGGTCGGGCAGCCGCGCCATGGTGCCGTCGTCTTTGAGGATTTCGCAGATCACCGACGCGGGTTCGAGGCCAGCCAGTCCGGCCAGATCGCAACCGGCTTCGGTGTGTCCGGCGCGCACCAGCACGCCGCCGGGTTGCGCACGCAGCGGGAAAATGTGGCCCGGTTGAACGATGTCGGTCGGCAGCGCGGCTTTTTTCACTGCAGCCAGAATGGTGACGGCCCGGTCGCCGGCGGAAATGCCGGTGGTCACGCCTGTGGCGGCTTCGATCGAGGCGGTAAACGCGGTGCTGTGCTGCGCCTGGTTGTTGTCTACCATCTGCTTCAGACCCAGCTGGCGACAGCGTTCATCGGTCAGCGTCAGGCAGATCAGGCCGCGACCGTACTTGGCCATGAAATTGATCGCCTCCGGGGTGGCGTGCTCGGCGGCCATCACCAGGTCGCCCTCGTTTTCGCGGTCTTCCTCGTCGACCAGCACGACCATGCGGCCGGCCTTGAGTTCTTCAATGATTTCGGTGGTGGAAGCGAGGCTCATCAGTCTTGGTCCTGTTTAATCTTTGTCCGTGG
>CAYGMS010000247.1:1892-4061 GCA_964350905.1 uncultured Thiobacillus sp.
GTTTAATCTTTGTCCGTGGCGTGGGTGAATTGCGTCATGCGTTCAACATAGCGCGCGATCATGTCGACTTCCAGATTGACGCGGGCGCCGGCTTGCAGATGCTTGAGCGTGGTCTGCTCCAGCGTGTGCGGGATCAGGTTCAGCGCAAAGCGCGTGCCGTCTACATGGTTGACCGTCAGTGATACGCCGTTCACCGTGATCGAGCCCTTGCGGATGATGTAGCGCGCGAGTTCACGCGGCGCGTCGATTTCCAGCAGATGCGATTCACCGGCCGGGACAAAGCGGTGCACCGTGCCGACGCCGTCGACATGCCCCGACACCAGATGCCCGCCGAGCCGGTCTGCCAGACGTAGTGCCTTTTCCAGGTTGACCTCGGCGCCCGGCGTGAAGCCCTCGGTGACGCGCAGGGTTTCGGCGGACACATCGACGGTGAAGCTGTCGGGCGCGAGTGCCACGGCCGTCAGGCATACGCCGTTGACCGCGATGCTGTCGCCCAGTGCGACGTCCGAGAAGTCCAGTCCGCCACCGCTGATGATCATGCGCGCGTCAGCGCCGCGCGCGTCGTATTCGTGGATGCGACCGATGGATTGAATGATGCCGGTGAACATGCGTGTAGGGGGAGGCTGCCAGTAAGACCCGCCATTGTAGGCGTTTAGGCCGGGCGGGAGAACCACCCGCAAGGATTACCGTGTTTGCAGGATATCAACGCGACAAAACCACGCTCGCTTTGGGGTCGACAAGTACAGACCGACTAGTGTCAATATGAAGATAAGCAAGTCCTTAATTTGATACAATCAAAAGGTATGAAGACAGTAAAGAGCGGTATGACGACGCCCAGATCATTTGCCATTCGCGGCCGGAGCCTGTTGCCCATCGTGCAGGGTGGCATGGGCGTGGGTATTTCCGCGCATCGCCTGGCGGGAACCGTGGCGCATGCCGGCGCAGTCGGCACGATTGCGAGCATTGATCTGCGCCACCACCATGACGATCTGTCGGAACAGGCCCGGCATTGCCGTGACAAGGACGAACTCAACCGGCTCAATCTCGTCGGACTCGACCGTGAAATCAAGGCGGCGCTCGAACTGGCGGCGGGCAACGGACTGGTGGCGGTCAACGTGATGAAGGCGGTCACCGAGCATCCGGCACTGGTACGGCAGGCCTGTGCCTCGGGTGCGCAGGCCATTGTGATGGGAGCGGGGTTGCCGCTTGACCTGCCCGAGATGACCGAAGGCTACCCCGGCGTGGCGCTGATCCCGATCCTGTCTGATGCGCGCGGCGTCGCCATCGTGCTCAAGAAATGGTCGCGCAAAGGGTGTCTGCCGGATGCCATCGTGATCGAACATCCCTTGTATGCGGGCGGCCACCTCGGCGCCCCCAATCCGGCCGAACTGGCCAACCAGCGTTTCAACTTCGCCGAAGTCTTGCCCGGTATTTTCAAGGTGTTCGACGACATGGGTCTTGCGCGTGAGCAGATTCCGATCATTGTCGGCGGCGGCATCAACACGCACGAAAAGCTGCTGGACACGCTGGCGCTGGGGGCGAGTGCCGTGCAGGTCGGCACCCCGTTCGCCGTTACCGAAGAAGGCGATGCTCATCCCAATTTCAAGCACGTACTGGCCGACGCCCGACCCGAGGATATCGTCACCTTCATGAGTGTGGCCGGTTTGCCGGCGCGTGCGGTGAATACGCCGTGGCTGGCCAACTACATGAAGCGCGAAGCCAAGCTGCAGGCGGTGGCCAAAGCCGATCCCAAGCGTTGCGCCATCGGCCTGCATTGCCTGACGCAATGCGGTTTGCGTGACGGCATCGCCAAGGCCGGGCAGTTCTGTATTGATTCGCAGCTGGTCGCGGCGCTCAAGGGCGAGATCAGCAAGGGACTGTTCTTTCGTGGCAGCGAGAGCCTGCCATTCGGCAGCGCGATCCGCTCGGTGCAGGACCTGATCGACTATTTTCTTACCGGTGTGAACCCCGGATTGTCTGGAGCTGCGGCGTGAGCGCACTCGCCGACCGTGTCCACACCTTTGGCCGCGCCATGCTGGAACGGCATGGCGAGCGGGTACACAAGGTCGCGCTTGATGCCGGCTTCACCTGCCCCAACCGGGATGGCAGCAAGGGGATCGGTGGCTGCACCTTCTGCAACAACAAATCGTTTGCGCCGGGCACGCGCGA
>CAYGMS010000248.1:0-4050 GCA_964350905.1 uncultured Thiobacillus sp.
TGGGTGAATGTGGTGGAGAGGAGGAGGATCGAACTCCCGACCTCCGCATTGCGAATGTAAAAACACATTCAATAAAATCAAAGTCTATAGCCTTGTGAGCATTTATTTGCCACAATATTGCCACACTCAAGAACGACAGGCAAGCCTATGGCAACTTTCCGTAAGCGTGGCCCATATCAATGGGAAGCGCAGATACGCCGACGAGGCTACCCGTCGCAGAGCAAGACCTTCGAGACCAAGGCCGAGGCGGAAGCATGGGCCAAGATGATCGAGTCGGAAATGTCGCGAGGCGTTTGGATGAACCGCAGCGAAGCAGAGGCGACCACGCTCTATGAGGCGCTGGTGCGCTATGAGGAAGAAATTTCACCTGCAAAGAAAGGGGCTGCACAAGAGTCTTCTATCCTCAAGACCTGCAAGGCGATTGACTTGGCGAAGCGGCCCCTAGCCTCAATTCGTAGCGCCGATGTGGCAAAACTCCGCGATGAATGGTTGAAGGACTACAAACCGGCAACGGTGCTACGCCGCCTGTCTGTCCTGTCCCATGTGTTCAACATTGCCCGCAAAGAATGGGGCATGGAAAGCCTCTCGAACCCGATAGAGTTGGTGCGGAAGCCCCAGCCCAACAACGCGCGAACGCGGCGCATCGCCACTGGCGAACCGAGTCGCGGTGCCGAAAGTTCAGAAGATGCTGAATCGGATCGTGGCGCACAGGATGGCGAACTTGAACGGGCCGTGGCCGCCAGTGGTTCGGCGATGCTGCCATCCATCATCTGGCTTGCTGTCGAAACAGCAATGCGCCGGGGCGAAATCGTGACGCTGCGGTGGGAACACATTGACCTCAAACGTCGCGTGGCGCATCTTCCCGCCACAAAGAATGGCAGCACCCGCGACGTGCCTCTGTCCTCGCGTGCTGGGGCGGTTCTTCAAACCCTGAAAGACGCTGGTGATGACTCCAGGAACGAGCCAGGCGACGGCGAGGAGGCTAACGCTGGCCGGGTGTTCAAGATTCGCAGTGATGCCGTCACAAGAGCCTTTGAGCGTGCCGTAACGCGTGCCCGCAAGCTCTATATCGAGGAATGCAAAGCAGCCAAGCAGCGGCCTGATGGCAAGTTTCTGACTGACCTACGGTTTCACGACTTGCGGCACGAGGCCATTTCGCGCCTGGCCTCGATCTTCCCCATGCATGAGCTGACAAAAATCACGGGGCACAAAGACCCGCGCATGCTCATGCGGTACTACCATCCACGCGCCGAGGACTTGGCAAAACGCCTCGCCTAATCCCGACCAGTGTGCTCCCCACATAGCCCCACGATTTCCGTTTGCAGTTTTTCAGTCTTGGGTTCGACCAGGCCGAGCTTCAAACCGCGCCGACTGCCATCACGGGCAGCGAGGTATAGCTGAAGCGCTTTGCGAAGAATTTCGCTCTTGCTCGATCCGCTTTCCGCCACGGCCTGGTCGATTTCTCGATTCAAATCGTCGGATAGAATCATTTGAAAACGGATGCTCATGGTGTGCCCCCAGAGGAAACCAATTTCATTGGCCGTCCTCCCCAGTATTCATGCCAGCAGCGGCGGCTCCGTTCATTTCCTCAATGACGGCAACCTTCTTTGTCCGGCCAGCGAGCAACCCGACGAAGCCGACAATCGTTCCAGCAGGTCGAGCCGCCTTGAGTATGCCTCGACCGGTCGCCCGCGCCATGCTGGCTTCAATCGCCTGTTCGGGCGTCATCCGGCCATCGACCACGGAATCGAAGTCGGCGAGAAACTCAGGGGTGGGAACATGACCCTCAATGCGCGTGTTGGCCAGGGCCTCATCGCGCGCCAAGCGCCGTTCTGCTTTGGTAATTACCGCCATGATGCGACTCCTTCCACGTATGGAAAGCACTTTTTTCATCAGTTGCCCAAGGTGAAACGGATGCTTGGCTGCTCATCCATCGAACCGATCTTCCATGTGTAGGTCTTACTGAACAGTCCGGGGGTGCTGCTGGCATTGTGTTTTATGACCTTGGCGTTCTCTGGCAGGTACACCTCCGCTTTGCCATTGACCTTGATATTCAGCGCCTTGAGTTTGTCGCGATCCTTGGGTTGCATACTGGTCGGCGCGATGGTGAACACCCCGTCTTTGCCCTGTGTTACTGAAAAGACCTTCAATGTACTGGCCTGCTGGCCTGGCTTCAAGTCCTGATCGATGGAAACCTCGTAGCGGCCATTACCCGTGTAGCTGATCTTTCTTACGCCCGGGCTCTTGGCTGCCTTCTGCGCCTCTTTCTTCAAACCGGCTTCGTCTTTGGCCGAAAGAGAACCTTGCTTCTGCATGGCCGCTACGGCCATGACGAGCTGCCGTTCCGTCATATTTGTAGGTGTACGAACCATCCGGTTTGACTTTAATGGAGGCCGAAAACCTCTCTGGCACCAGACAGCCAGTGACGGCAACCAAGGCGAAAACACTAACGAGTTTTTGAGCAATATTTTTCATGGATCACGTGGCTTTCTGTCTCAGGGCTTTTTCAATCTTCTGGTCGGTCTTGTACTGGCTCAGGGCGTACACCGCCCAGATCGTCGCGGGAATCCAGCCGATGAGCGTTATTTGCAGAAGCAGGCAAATAACGCCGGCAATGGGTCGGCCGATTGTGAAGAAGGTTAGCCAGGGCAGAATCAGGGAGATAAGAAGTCGCATAGTGAGCCTTTCAGATAAGCCGTTCAGCCACCGAGGACTGCCGCGCGAATCGCGGCGATGTGCTCATCTCCGGTCAGCTCGCCGACGATGTAACGGCGGCTGATCGCCTCGACCTCAGACGACAGGACAAAGCCCTCAAGCTCGACGCTTGCCCGCGCGAAGTCGATTGCCTTCTGGCGCGCAGCACGCGCCTGGTCATCAGTAGCTGGATGGCGTGGTTTCACGACGAGCAACCCAGCCGATGATAGTGCCCCGTTGAGTTCTTTGGGCAGCAGTGTCGCAGGGTCTACGCTGCGCAGTGCAGCCAAAAGACGTTCGCCTTCTGCCAAAGTCGCGAATCTGTTGTAGCGGTCAATATCGCGCAGGTTGCCCGGCGAAGGCTGGTCATCCCACCCTTTGCCATGTTTTGCGCCACGTACAGAGTTCATGCCGTACAACTTCGCATAGCGTTGAGCGACCAGCACTTCCGCTCGCTCATGGGCGCAATCTGTACGAATCTGGTAGTCGCGAAGCTCAAATACCTCTTCAATTGCTAGCGCTCGGCACCCCTTGGTCGCGACAGCCCCGCCTTTGCCGAAATGGCTACGCATTCGGCGCTCGAAGTTCTGCGTCGAGCCTACATACCAGCCATCTTCCTCTACCCGAAGTACGTAGATGTAGTAAAGCTCGTCTTTTGCGACGGATAGCCCCATTGGCACTATCCCGGTTGACCAGGCTCATCAAACGGCGGGGTGGAACAAGCAGATTCAAGCCACCCATCCTCCGAAGCATCAAGGGCGATCAAATCGTACTTGCCGCCATTGTCTCGATGCCCAACGCCCATTACGAGGGCAGTGTCTCGCGCAGGGATGTATGCTGCCGTTGCCTTGCCTTCGGTCGCGTATTCGTGGCCCGTGAAAATCAGGGCAGTGAATCCAAGAGCGTCGTTGTCCCGGCGCGTTTCGTCACGCAAAAACCGAATGAAGGATTGCTGCTTGAGTGCCGGCTCTGGCTTCAATCCCTTCGGGTATCCGTCCTCAAATTCGATGCCGTAGATGAAAGCCGTGCCATTGGACTCGACAAACAGAATGTCCTCAAACACCTCGCACTGGACGCCGTGGCGACACGCTTTCAAGTCTGCCATCCAGAGTTCATCTGGCCCTTGCGGAAAATTGGAAACAAATCGTGCATTTTTCGCCGCGAACGAGATTGGCGGCCTCACCGCACGCATGTTCAAAGGGTTCATAGCAGGCACCAAAATCTATTCCGCTGGAAACTTGGCGCTGTGCCTGGCGATAGCCTCAGACACCGTTTCGCCTTCGCGCAGGTCGAACAGCCGACGGGCGTTCGTGGTGGTGAAGTGAGCCGGCGGCTCGAAAACATACCCAGCCGCGA
>CAYGMS010000249.1:0-4024 GCA_964350905.1 uncultured Thiobacillus sp.
GGGCATGAAACAGTGCAAGTCCAATCCGTGGGAAGATTTCTCGATGAACCACAAGAAGGGCGACAAGGTTGAAGGCGCGATCAAGTCGATTACCGACTTCGGCGTGTTTATCGGTTTGCCGGGCGGCATCGACGGCCTGGTTCACCTGTCCGATCTGTCGTGGAGCCTGCCGGGCGAAGAAGCTGTGCGCAACTTCCGCAAGGGCCAGGACGTCGAGGCAGTGGTGTTGGGTATCGACCTCGAGCGTGAGCGTATTTCTCTGGGCATCAAGCAGCTCGAAGGCGATCCGCTGACCAGCTACGCATCGGGCCACGAGAAGGGCAGCATCGTCAAAGGCACCATCAAGACGGTTGAGCCCAAGGGCGCTACCGTGCAGCTGGATAGCGACATGGAAGGTTATCTGCGCGCATCCGAAGTGTCGCGTGACCGTGTCGAAGACATGCGCAGCCACTACAAGGAAGGCGACGAAATCGAAGCCATGATCATCAACGTTGACCGCAAGAACCGCGTCATCAATCTGTCGATCAAGGCCAAGGACATGACCGATCAGGATTCGGCGATGAAGAAATTCGCCGCTGAATCTGCAGCTGCGGCCACGGGTTCGACCAACCTCGGCGCGCTGTTGAAAGCCAAACTCGACAACAAGAACGCTGAGTAATCCATGACGAAATCCGAGCTGATTGCTCAACTGGCGGCGCGGCATTCGCAATTTTCGGTTGCGGATATCGAGATGGCGGTGAAAACGATCCTCGACGCGCTGGCTAAAAACCTGTCGCGCGGGGAACGCATCGAAATCCGTGGTTTTGGCAGTTTCAGCCTGAGCTTCCGTCCCGCCCGTCTCGGGCGCAATCCCAAGACCGGCGAGCGGGTGCAGGTGCCGGCCAAGTATGTGCCGCACTTCAAGGCGGGCAAGGAATTGCGTGATCGGGTGGATTTCCCGCTGTGATTGATTCAGCGGTCAGTTGTTCATAGGCAGGTTAGTAGGTGAAAACGGCGCAAATTGCGCCGTTTTCTTTTTCTATTGCCCCTGCAAAGGTAGAATGGGCGCCAATCTCAAGCGGCTTGCCATGAAAAACATTACACGTTACCTCGGGTTGCTGTTCAAACTGCTGGTGTTCCTGCTGGTGCTGGGGTTTGCCCTCAAGAACAGCCACACCACGGTGTTCTATTCCTATCTGGATTACGTATGGCATGCACCCTTGATTGTCATGCTTGCTCTGGCCTTTGTACTGGGTGCGCTGACGGCTGTATTCGCGTTGTTGCCTACGCTGTTCCGCTTGCGGCGTGAGAATGCCCGCAAGTCGCCGCCGATGGAGGTGGACACGGCCATGCAAACTGACATGCCTGCTGTGTAATCGGCCATGGAATTTGAATTCTGGTGGTTGCTGGCATTTCCCCTGTTCTTCGCACTAGGCTGGCTGGCTGCCCGGGTGGATATCCGTCAGGTGGTCACTGAATCGCGTGCCCTGCCCAACTCCTATTTTCGCGGCCTGAATTTTCTGCTCAACGAGCAGCCCGACAAGGCGATTGAGGCCTTTCTCGAAGTCGTCAAACTCGAACCTGAGACCATTGATCTGCACTTTGCGCTGGGCGCCTTGTTTCGCCGTCGGGGTGAACTTGATCGTGCCATCCGCATGCATGAACACCTGCTTGAGCGTGAAGGTCTGGTCGAAGAGCAACGTCTGCGTGCCATGAGCGAACTGGGCCAGGATTATCTGAAGGCCGGACTGCTCGACCGTGCCGAACAGGTGTTCGCCAAACTGCTGGAAACGCCGCAACATGGACAGGCGCGGACCTATCTGCTGGAAATTTATGTGCAGGAGAAAGACTGGCAAAAGGCCATCAATGCAGCGCGTGAACTGGAAAAGGACACCAGCAAGCCGCTCAACGCCGATATCGCCCATTTTTATTGTGAACTGGCCCTGCTGGAATCGGCCAGGGGTAATCCCGATGCCGCAGCCGCACATTTGCAGCAGGCGCTGTCCACCAATCGCCAGTCGGTGCGTGCCAATCTGATGGCGGGCGATCTGGATGCGGCGGCGGGTCGGCATGAGGCCGCGATTGCCGATTGGCGGCTGGTGGAAACGCAGAGCGCGACGCACATGGCACTGGTCGTGGATCGCGTGCTCGGCAGCTATCGTCAGCTGGGGCGGCTGGATGAGGGGGTGCAGTGGCTGCGTGCGCTGCAGGCACGGCAACCCTCGCATGATGTATTCAACGCCCTGTATCTGGCTGTTTCCGAACTGGAAGGTGCGGCGGCGGCTAGCCAGCTTGCGCGCGAGGAGTTACGCCGTAATCCGAGCCTGCGTACGCTGGACCGCCTGCTCGAAGCCGAACTCGTGAATGCCGAACCCGATGCACGCGAATTGCTGCAGGTGGAGAAAAGTCTGGTGGCGTCACACAGTCAGCGCATGATGCGCTACCAATGCGGCAGTTGCGGTTTCAAGGCCAAGCAGTTTTTCTGGCGCTGTCCTGCGTGCGTGCGCTGGGATACGTTTGATCCCGAGCGTCGCGAGGGTGAAAGTTGAGATGCAAGATTCAAGGTGCAAGTTTCAAGAGCAGATAACGCTGTGAATACGACAAAAATCATTGTGGCGCTGGATTATGCGGACGCGGCTTCGGCGCTGGCGCTGGTGGAGCGACTGGATCCGGATCTGTGCCGTCTGAAAGTGGGCAAGGAACTGTTTACTGTGGCTGGGCCGGAACTGGTGCGGGTATTAGTGGCGCGCGGCTTCGAGGTTTTTCTTGACCTGAAATTCCACGATATTCCCAATACCGTAGCAGCGGCCTGTCGTGCTGCGGCAGGCTTGGGCGTGTGGATGATGAACGTGCACGCATCGGGTGGTCGCCGCATGATGACGGCTGCGCAGGAAGCATTGGCAAGCTTGCCGCATCCACCGTTGCTGATTGCCGTCACGGTATTGACCAGCATGAGTGCCGAAGACCTGAACGAGCTCGGCGTGGCTGCAGCACCTGCCGATCAGGTGTTGCGTCTGGCGCGCCTGGCCCAGGCTTGCAGGCTGGATGGGGTGGTCTGCTCCGCACAGGAAGCCTCCATGCTGCGCACTGAACTGGGTGCGGATTTTCGCCTGGTGACGCCGGGCATTCGACCAGCAGGATCTGATGCAGGTGACCAGCGCCGGGTGATGACGCCGTCACAAGCCTTGCGTGCCGGCGCGAGTGATCTGGTGATCGGGCGTCCGATTACGGCTGCACCTGATCCGTTGGCGGCGCTCATGAATATTCAATCCGAACTACAGAATGTTAATTAAGGGAATGTTGTGAAAATTACCGTAATCGGCACGGGCTATGTGGGCTTGGTGACAGGAACCTGTCTGGCTGAAGTGGGCAACGAGGTACTGTGCCTCGACGTTGACCCGAAGAAAATCGCAATACTGAAGGCCGGTGGCATTCCGATTTACGAGCCAGGTCTGGAAGACATGGTGAAGCGCAACGTCGAAGCCGGACGTTTGTCTTTCACCACCGATATCGAAGAGTCGGTGGCATTTGGCCAGATCCAGTTCATCGCTGTAGGCACGCCACCGGACGAAGACGGCTCGGCCGACCTGCAGTATGTGGTTGCGGCGGCGCGCAACATCGGCCGCCACATGACCGACGCCAAGCTGGTGGTCGATAAATCCACCGTGCCGGTGGGCACCGCAGACAAGGTGAAGGCCGCACTGCAGGAAGAACTTGCCAGGCGCGGCGTGGCAATCGAATTCAGCGTTGCCTCCAATCCCGAGTTTCTGAAAGAAGGCGCAGCGGTGGAGGATTTCATGAAGCCCGACCGCATCGTGATCGGGACTGGCAGCGAGCAGGCCACGGCGTTGTTGCGCCAGCTTTATGCGCCGTTCCAGCGTAACCATGACCGCCTGACCGTGATGGATGTGCGCAGCGCCGAACTCACCAAATATGCTGCTAACGCCATGCTGGCGACACGCATCTCCTTCATGAACGAACTGGCTGTGCTTGCCGAAAAGCTGGGTGCCGATATCGAGCAGGTGCGCCATGGCATCGGTTCCGA
>CAYGMS010000250.1:0-4020 GCA_964350905.1 uncultured Thiobacillus sp.
TATGAAATTGCGACCGATGCCTTGATCTGGAGTCCGCTTGCCTTGCTGTGGCGGTTCGATGGGACGCGCAGCATGGGACGCGCGTGGGGCATGACGCTGGCCACGGCAGCCCTGCTGGAATTCATGCAATTGTTCGTTTTCTCGCGTATCAGCGATGTCACCGACCTGTTTACGGCTGCCGTGGGTGCGGCATTGGGAAGCGCGGTGGGCGGCCGTCTGGCCAAACGTGAAGCCCGCTCCAGTCAGCCGCTTCCATGGGCTGCGTGGTTGCCGTTTGCCCTGGCGGCAGGATGGATGGCCGTACTGTTCCTGGTGTTCTGGTTTCCTTTTGAATTCCGAATGGATGGCGCTTTCATCAAAAGCCGCCTTGATTTTATCTATCGGGTTCCGTTCGAAGTGTATTACTTCGGCACCGAATATCGGGCGATCACTGAGGTGTTGCGAAAGACGCTCTTTTTTGCTCCCTTGGGCGCATTGCTGGCGTGGGGTGTGACGCGCCTGCCCTGGCGCTGGCGCTATCCATCCATGGTGCTGGCCATGATGATTCTGGTGCTGATGCCGGCTGTCATTGAACTGGGCCAGGTGATGCTGCCTGAGAAAATTGCTGACACGACCGACTGGCTATTGGCCTGGCTGGGCGGGATGGCGGGTTATGGCACGGTACGCCGTGTACTTGGTGCGCCACGCAGTGTGGCGCAGTTGCAGAAAACTACTGACAATGTAGCGCCGCGTTCATTCCGGCTTATTCATATGCGCTGGCATTTTCCGCTGGTGTGGGGTGGTATGACACTGTTGTTCTGGGTCGCTGCACATGCACCCTTCATCCCTTACAACGTGCGTGAATTATTACAGCGGGATACGGCCTGGCTGTCTGCGTCACTGCTTGCGCTGGCCGTTTACTGGCTGGCGGCGTGGCCAGTCTGGCTGGCCCGGCGGCGGGTATCGGGCCTCGCCCGTCTGATGCAGTTACCACTCGGGTTGCTGGTGTATGGTGCATGCGTATTTCTGTTGTTGAATGCCGCGGTGCCTGATGAAAGTCTGCACGATCTTGTCGGCAGTCCCGTTTTGCACTGGCCGTGGAAATGGGAAACCGGGCTGCGCTGGATCGTGTTGGTGGCCTGGCCGGGCGTCTTGTTGTATGCGGCTGCGCAAACTGTTCGCCGCTGGCGTGGATTGAGGTTGAGTGCGATGCACTTCTGGGTTGTGCTACCGATTTTGGGACTGGCGTATTGGGGAGTGGTGGTGCAGGCCGCGACTGACAATCTGACTGAATTGATCGCTACGCCGCAGCCATTGGCTTTTGCTGCATTGTCTATCTGGTTGTACATTTTGTTTCTTGCGGCGGCCTTGCTGGGTTCGCCCCTGCCATCAATGTATCGTGCCGTGCAATGGGTGGTCATGGCCGTATCGCTACCGCTGGCCGCGCTGTTTCTGCACTTCGGGCTGGCCGGCGAACTCGTTAAATATGGCCAGCAATTTTCTGCACTCCAGTTTTTGCTGAGCACCGATCGACAGCACTATGCCTCGCAATCCATTGTCTGGTTGCGTTACAGTGTGCTGCACATGCTTGCCATTGGCGTACTCGCGTTCATACAATGGCCCTACTTTCGTGATGCACAACACACACCTATTCCAATAAATCATGCACCACATTGATGTTTTCAACGGCGATGCCGACGGTATTTGTGCGCTGCACCAATTGCGGCTTGACCATCCGGTCGAGTCCCAACTGGTCACCGGCCCCAAGCGGGATATCAGCTTGCTGAAGCGCGTCACGGCGCGGGCGGGCGATCGGGTTACCGTACTCGATATCGCCCTGTCCAAAAACCGCGAAGCACTGGACAGGTTGCTTGAAGCAGGCGTGCAGGTACGCTACTTTGATCACCATCAGCCAGGTGAAATTCCTGAGCACCCGGATTTCGAACCGCATATCGATACCGATGCCAACGTTTGCACCAGTCTGCTGGTGAATCAGCATTTGCAGGGCAGGCAGTTGGTTTGGGCGGTTACGGCAGCGTTTGGCGACAACCTCGCAGACGCGGCCCGGGAGGCGGCTGGTCCCTTGAATTTGTCTGCCGTCCAGCTTGCGCAACTGCAGTCCCTGGGTGAATGCCTCAATTACAACGGTTATGGTGAAACGCTCGATGACCTGTTTTTTGATCCGGCTGATTTGTATCGTCAATTGCGCCCGTTTGCCGATCCTTTTGCATTTATTGACGCGTCACCCGCCTACCAGATTCTGAAATCCGGTTATCAGGATGACATGGCGCGCGCTGTGGCCGTGAACGCGACGGAATCACGTACTGCCGGGCGGATTTTCATGCTGCCGGCAGAAAAGTGGGCACGGCGTATTTCCGGTGTATTTGGCAATCAACTTGCAGTCGAATCGCCTACACAGGCGCATGCCGTACTCAGCGCCAAGCCGGAAGGTGGCTATGTCGTGAGTGTGCGTGCGCCACTGGCTACCAAGTCGGGAGCAGACGAACTATGCAGTCAATTTGACACCGGCGGGGGACGCAAGGGTGCCGCAGGCATCAACCATTTACCCGAGTCTGAACTTGGGCGGTTCGGTACTTTATTCTTCGATATTTTTTCCAATGTGGTTTCGCACCGGAGCTGAATAGTGACTCAACTGATCGAACCCTACGGTGGCACGCTCGTCGATCTGATCGACCCTGAACAATCCGAAGCGTTGAAAAAGGAAGCCTTCGGCCTTCCATCACTTGATCTCGGCTGGCAGCAGCAGTGCATGCTGGAAATGTTGATGTCAGGCGCGTATTCGCCACTGACAGGCTTCATGACGCAATCGCAATGCGCACGCGTCGAGGCCGACCAGCAACTGGATGATGGAATGTTCTGGCCGCTTCCCATTACCCTTTCCAGCCGGCAAAAAGTTGCTGCCGAATTGAAACGCGGCGACCGCGTAGCCCTGCGAGACGGTGAAGGGTTCATGCTCGCCGTGCTGACGGTGAGTGACGCTTGGGAGGACGGTGGCGCCAGAAACCTCGGTGGCTCGATCGAAGGCGTAGCTTTGCCGCCGCATCCGGACTTCTCCAGCCTGCGCGCCACTCCGGCTGAGTTGCGTGCATTATTCACGCGCCGTGGCTGGCATCGCGTGGTAGCCTGGCAAGCCCATCAGCCGATGCACCGTGCGCAGTTCGAGTTTTGTCTGAAAAGCGCGATTGAAAATGAAGCCAATCTGCTCCTGCATCCGCAGGCGGGTGGTGATATCACCGATGCCCCTGCGTATTTTGGCCTGGTGCGCAGTTTTATCGCCATTCGTGAGCGCTTTCCCGCGGCCTCAACACAGCTATCGATTCTCCCCGCGCCGCCTCGCGAGGCAAGTGCACATGCGCTGTTGCTGCGCGCCATTGTTGCGCGTAATTATGGTTGTGGATTGTTGATCGCGGGTGGCGAACACCAGCTGGATGGCAGTTACAGGCGCGGAGAAGATTTGACCCAGACGCACGCAGATCTGCCGGTAGTCGAATTGGCCGACAAGGTTGGCGTGCAGCTTATCGCTTATCCGCGCATGGTGTATGTGGATGATCGCGCCGAGCATTTGCCTGAGTCCGAGGCACCTGCTGGTGCCCGATTGCTTACCCTGAGCGGGGAGGAGTTCAAACGCAGGATGAGGTCAGGCCTGAAAATTCCGGATTGGTACAGCTTTCCAGAGGTGCTGGCTGAATTGCAGCGGCAGAGTCCACCGCGCGAGCGTCAGGGCTTCACCGTGTTTTTCACGGGTTTGTCTGGCGCGGGGAAATCCACTCTGGCACGCGCGCTGGCGGCACGGTTGATGGAAGTGGGGGGGCGTTGCGTTACCTTGCTCGATGGCGATATCGTGCGCCGCCATCTTTCATCCGAACTGGGATTCTCCAAGGCGCATCGTGATGTCAACGTGCGGCGGATTGGCTTCGTCGCTTCTGAAATTACCAAAAATCGTGGCATCGCCATCTGTGCCCCGATTGCCCCCTATCATCAGACCCGGCGCGATGTGCGCGCCATGATTGAAGCAGTGGG
>CAYGMS010000251.1:0-1444 GCA_964350905.1 uncultured Thiobacillus sp.
GTAATAGCCAATCTGGCCGTCGATGTTCTGAACCGTGAACGAGTCAGCCAGATACCGAGCCCGCACTTCACGGCACACAGCAGCAAGCATTTCGTCCGATGCCCTGTCGTTGAGCAGCAAGCCAATGAGGTCGGCTGAACTGATCGGCCCGAGCAATGCGGCTGAAGTTGTCATCAGCGGTTCGCGGGTGTTGGATGACGACTCGCAAAACACCGCGAAGGTTTGGGTCGTCAAGTCCGCATCCTCTCCGCACAGTTGGCCGATTGCCCAGCCTTGTGCGTCGTCTTCGTTGATGTTGAACATCGTCTTGCTCCTGTTGGCGCTTCGGTGAAGCGATGGAGTAAATGTAGAGCGCGGCGGGTTTACGGTCCATTGAGACTTTTCAACCGGATTTTGTATGGCGATAGTTTTTCTTGTATTTGTCAACACATAGGCCGACTAATGCAGGGGTTGGCTGAACCCTCCCCGGCTTCCTGACTTTGCACAGACCTTGTATCCACGAAACCTCATCGAATCCTGACGGTTTAAGCGATGGGCTAGATCGCACGTACGTCCCTACGTCCCAACTTCAGCCTTTGATAGATCGTTCGTGGATATGGTCTGGTCTGACACCACCACAGGCCCCCTGCAAGCGCCCGGCTTCGTAGATAGCTGCTGTCGCGCAAGCCGTGTCGGTGTTTCTTGAGTGCAGCCCATTCAGGCCCGTTAGCTAACCCGCTCTGAGGGGTATAGATTGGTTAGTCGGGTCGGCTGGAGTCGAACCAGCGAGGCCCCTAACACACCCTGCTTGTACAGCGCCCTAGGATGCGCCGATCAAGCAAGTAGCCACAGAAGAGGCGATGCACCTGATGATGTGCAACCGTGCCGATCCACAACACGCCTCGACCCGACTAACCAATCTCTGGCACACAAGCAAAAGCCCCACTAGGTGAACGGGCTAAGGCTTGGTTGCCACTTCGGGGCCGCGACAACGGACACCCTTAGCTTTGTCAAACCCGCTCGCCTAGTGGGGCTACACGGTTTCGCTTTGTCGAGCTACCACACGGTTACCAGTCGTGCAGATGCGATCATTATAGGCTTGACAGAAAAACGGCGCAAGTGTCAACACATCAAAAACTATCGGCTATCGGTTTTTGGTTAAGACAATCAACACACGACCGGCAAGTTTTTGGGCAACATAAGCCCATGAACAAATTTGATCTCGAAACTGTATGCCTTGAGCAGAAAGTCGTGCGGACGCCGAAAGCGCCGCCTGAAACTGTGCTCAAGATCACCCACAAGCAGTCTGGCGGCACTGCTACTATCTCGTTGAAGCAGTTGGAAAACTGGGCTGTCCGGCAGCTTCGGGAGGCTATCAAGTGATGGACTACCTTCAGTTTCTGGAAAGCAAGCGTCACACGCTGGGCAATCATGGTTTCGATCCGGTATGGATGCCTGATAGCGC
>CAYGMS010000251.1:1544-3999 GCA_964350905.1 uncultured Thiobacillus sp.
ATGGACATGCTGACCAAGTTCTTCAAATCGAACCAAGGCACGGCTGATAGCAACAACCGCAACATCGGCGAGAAGTTCTACCTCAAGCCGCACGCCGAGCGTGATTTCTTTGCATGGGTCAATCAGTGGTCCGTGATGGTCAAGCGGCCTTCAGACCTGGGCTTCAGCAATGAAGGGTACGACCTTCCCGCGTTGCATGTGAAGCGCCACATCGTGCGCAACGAAAAGACATGGTGCATTGACGATCAGGCTGCGTTGTTTGCCATGCCTGCGCAGACCATGACCGAGGTTCGTGAAGAACAGAAGCTGACCGTCACCGAGCGTTGTGAGCAGGCGGTGAAGTTGGCCCACGGCAAGACCTCCGTGTATTGGTGCAACTTGAACGAGGAAAGCGCCTTGCTCCGCACGATGGACGGTGACGCCGTGGAAATCATCGGCGGCATGTCAATCGACCAGAAAGAAGAGATTTTGGTGTCGTTTGCCCGTGGCGAGATTGACCGACTCATCACCAAAGCCAAGATGACTTCCATGGGTTTGAACTGGCAGCACTGCAATCACACAGTGTTTTTCCCCACATGGAGCTATGAGCAGTATTACCAGGCGATCCGAAGGTTCTGGAGGTTTGGACAAAAGCAGGAGGTCACATGCGAGATGGTGATTTCTGAGGGGCAGGAGAGGGTGATAGAGGCGCTTGAACAGAAGACGCAAAAGGCGATTCAGCTTCACGAAAACCTTGTGGCCGCTGCAAATCGTGACTTCAGCTTCAAGGTCAAAGAGTTCAACCAATCCATCCAAATCCCGGAGTTCCTCGCATGAAAACCAAAGATCAGATCATCACCAGCCAGTACGCCATTTACAACTCGGACTGTATGGAGGTGTTGCCAGCGTTGCCGGATAACTCGGTTGACCTGTCGATCTACTCCCCCCCGTTTGCTGGACTCTACAACTACAGCAGCTCAGAGCGCGATTTCTCAAACTGCGAAAGCCGTGAGCAGTTCCTTGAACAGTACGAGTTCATGGTGGAGCAGATCGCCCGCGTGACCAAGCCGGGGCGCATCACCGCCGTGCACTGCACAGACGTTTTCGACAACGCTTGCCGCCTGTGGGACTTCCCCAACGAGATCATTCGCATTCACGACCGCCACGGGTTTCAGTACCGCAACCGCATCACCATTTGGAAAGAACCCCTCAAGGTTCGGATGCGAACGATGGTCAAAAGCCTTATGCACAAGCTGATCGTCGAGGACTCGACACAGTGCTTCACCGCCATGCCGGATTACGTACTGGTGATGACAAAGAAGGGCGACAACGCGGTTCCAGTGGTTCACCCGCACGGCCTCAAACGCTACTTTGGCGCAACCCCCATCCTGCCGAACATTCTG
This sequence comes from uncultured Thiobacillus sp., assembly GCA_964350905.1. Classification (GTDB taxonomy): domain Bacteria; phylum Pseudomonadota; class Gammaproteobacteria; order Burkholderiales; family Thiobacillaceae; genus Thiobacillus. The sequence goes on from CAYGMS010000251.1 coordinate 2,927, forward strand.
CAAGCCTGGAACAACGCCAACGGCCAGAAGCTGACCGCAGATGAATTGTGGGAGCACCTGAAAACCGCCTATGCGGATCACACGGACCCAAAGAGCAACAAGCTGTCTCACTACATCTGGCAGCGCTATGCGTCCAGCGTTTGGGATGACGTTCGCATCGACAACGTTCTGCCATTTCGCGACAGCCGAGAGGAAGACGACGAGCGCCACGTGCACCCGCTGCAACTTGATGTGATCGACCGTCTTGTGGAGCTTTACAGCAACGAGGGGGAGAAGGTGCTTACCCCGTTCATGGGCGTCGGATCGGAGGTCTACAGCCCTGTTTCGCTGGGGCGCAAGGCCATCGGCATTGAGTTGAAGGACAGCTATTTCAAGCAGGCAAAGATAAATCTTTCTTTGGCCAGTCAGAGGTTTGAAGGGGAGGGCGTGTTCCAGACCTCGCTGATTGACGACGAGGCCGACATGGACATGGAGGCTGCGTAATGGACCTGTTCGGCGACACCATCACACAGCCAAAGATTGCGGGGCTGAAAAGCCGCACCGTTAACGCCGCGCACGGCTTCCCTGAGTTCTGGAAGGCATACCCCGGAGGCCCGCGCAAGGTTGCAAAGCAGCAGTGCCTGGACAAGTGGGCGAAGCTGGAATGTGCGGAGTCTGCCGCGCACATCATCGCTCACGTCGAATGGATGAAGACGCAGCCCGATTGGATTAAGGACGCGGGCAATTTCATCTGTGCGCCGCTGGTGTACCTAAACCAACAACGCTGGGCAGATTGGACGCCGACGCCAGTTAACCGTGTGCGCAAGCCTGACGCACTGGCCGTCATCAAGGCGCACAAGGGCGCACCCATCCCTGAGAGCGTGCGCCAACGTATGGCCGAACTGCGGGGTAAGGCATGACCTACCCCGGCCACTCATTGGGCATTCGCCCCCCGGACATTGACGAAACCCCGCTGTCTTGGGCAGAGGTTGAAGTCGCTGTGCAAATGGGCCTTGTCGCTGATCCGCTGGACATCGTTGATCGATTCCCGGTGCGTCAAGTCATCCGAAAAGCCGGGACGTGGGAGTGCGATG
>CAYGMS010000252.1:0-1058 GCA_964350905.1 uncultured Thiobacillus sp.
CGGGTGGCCAGGTTGGCCATCTGCTCGAAAGCGGCGATGAATTCAGGCCGGCAGTCAGGATAACCCGAATAATCGACGGCATTGACGCCGATGAATATGTCGCGCGCGCCCAGCACCTCGGCCCAGGCTAGCGCCAGTGACAACATGACGGTATTGCGCGCCGGTACATAGGTGACGGGAATACCTTCGGCAGGCGCTTCCGGCACGGCAATGGATGAATCGGTCAAGGCCGACCCGCCAAAATCACCCAAACCCAGCTTGATCACCCGATGTTCCACCGCACCCAGGCTGTGCGCGACACGCGCGGCGGCGGCCAGTTCGGCATTGTGGCGCTGGCCATAATCCAGACTCAATGCATGGCAGGCATACCCGGCCTTGCGCGCAATGGCCAGAACCGTGGCGGAGTCCAGTCCGCCCGACAGGAGAATGATGGCGTCCTGACTCATTTTCCCGGCGCATTGCCCCACAGGATTTTGTGCAATTGCACCTGCATCCGCACCGGCAGCCGGTCGGCAATCACCCACTCGGCCAGTTGCGCCGGTGGCAATTCACCCTGCACCGGCGAAAACAGCACGGGGCACACTTTGGACAATGCGTGCGTGTTCACCACCTCCCGTGCCCAATCGTAATCAGCGCGGCTGGCCAGCACAAACTTGATTTCGTCATGCGGCGTGAGGTGGGCGATGTTTTCCCAGCGATTGCGCGCCACTTCACCCGATCCGGGGGGCTTGATATCGACAACGCGCGATACCCGTGCGTCGACCTGGCTCACATCCAGGGCACCGCTGGTTTCGAGTGAAACCGAGTAACCCGCGTCGCACAGCGCAGTCAGCAAGGGCAGGCAATTTTTTTGCGCCAGCGGCTCGCCGCCCGTCACGCACACCGTGGGCACGCCATATTCGGCCACCCGGGCCAGCAAGGCCGTCAAGGTGATCGTCTCCCCACCCTGAAAACTGTAAGTGGTATCACACCAGCGGCAACGCAGCGGGCAGCCCGTCAATCGAACAAACACGGTGGGCAACCCCGCCCGGCTGGTTTCCCCCTGCAAAGACAGGAAA
>CAYGMS010000252.1:1158-3953 GCA_964350905.1 uncultured Thiobacillus sp.
TGCGGAAAGGCGACGGGCAGCAAGCGTGGCTGCGTTGGTGTCAGGGTACTTGGCCACCAGCTCCTCGAGGGTCTTGCGTGCATCCACGAGGTTGTCCAGTGCAATCTGGTTGGTCGCGATATTGAGCAGTGAATCTGGCACCTTGTTGCTGGTGGGATACGCTGCAATCAGCTTTTGCTGGTGCGCCAGTGCAGATTTATAGTCCTTCAGTGCGTAATAGGAATAGCCAATCCAGTATTGCGCATTGGATGCAAGCTCACCGTCCGGATAGGCCTTGAGGAATCCCCTGAAGCTGGCGATAGCCCCTGCATAATTGGCTTCGCGGAACAGGTTGAGCGCGGCTTCATAGGTGCGCGATTCTGCCGCAGGATCGGGTTTCGAAGCGGTGGCAGCTACAGGTGCCGCGTCTGGCTTGGGCGTGGCTGATGACGGAGCGGCCGGCTGGCTGGCAGCGGCTGCAGGGACGGCTTCCGTGCCCTCTGCGGGCTTTCCCGGTTTACCGAGATCCGTGATGCGTTGATCGAGGTCGATGTACAAATCATTTTGGCGCTTGCCCAGTGTATCCAGCTGATGCACCTGAACCTCGGTCTGCCCACGCAGTTTTGCCACTTCCGATTTGAGCGTCTCGACTTCCTGCAGCAACCCCAGCAACTGCTGATTCTGCTGCGTCGAGCTTTCCAGTTTGCCGAGCCGGACATTGATCGAATCGACAAGCTGCTGCAGCGTCTCCACCTTGCGGGTGAGTTCGTTCGTGCTGGGCCATATCGACTGGCCCCACGCTTGCGCCGAGGGGATCAGCGCAAGCGCAACGACCAGGGATAAAACATGACGCTGCATCAAACGCATTACTCGTCGCCGTACACCACGTCCACACGACGATTCTGGGCGTAAGCCTCTTCGGTATCGCCTTCATTGCGTGGCTTCTCCTCGCCAAAACTCACTGCTTCCATTTGTGCATCATTCACCCCCAGCACAGCCAAAGCCTTGCGCACAGCCTCGGCACGCTTTTGGCCCAGCGCCAGGTTGTATTCACGGCTGCCGCGTTCGTCAGCATTGCCCTGCAGGATCACGCGCGAATCACGCTTCGCCTTCAGATAACCAGCATGGGCTTCGAGCACCGTACGATATTCTGGCTTCACCACATAGCTGTCGAAATCAAAAAAGATGTCACGCGTCGAAAGCGGGCTGGCCGGATCTTTACGCGGATCGCCCGTATAAGCGCCTTGCTTGCCATCCGCCGAGGTGCCAGACACCCCTGCAGTGCCCACGCCTGTTGTGTCAGCGCCCGCAGCAGAGGTACCGGCCTTGCCACCGGTGCGGTCTTCAACTGTGGCTTGCGTGCCGGTTGTCGTGCCGCATGCCGAGAGAATCAGGGTCAACAGGACGGGCAGAAAAATCTTATTCATAAATATCTCCTTTTGGTTATTGCTACAAACAAGCGTTCAATTCGGGTGGCACGGACATCTACGAATACTTGTGTGGATCGTGCCAACAGGATCAAAAACATAAAGCTTCGATCTTCACGCCTATGCAAGCGCTGAACTGGACAGGCCTCCTGCCCTTTATTCTACTTGCCGGGTTTCAAAACCCAATTCTACTTCATGGTCCCCAGGCAGGTTCGCGGGCATCAACCCCCGACTCGGACAAGCGCGCACGCGTTTTCCCATCCAGGCTCACCGTACCCAGAACTCCACGCCCGCCTTGTACCGTAGCGTACAGGATGGATTGGCCATTGGGTGCAAAACTGGGCGCTTCATCACGTGCCGTATCGGTCAGCACGCGGGTCTGCCCCGTTGCCAGTTCGTGCAACAGCACGCGAAAACGTCCTTCCTCGCGTCCGATATAGGCCAGCAAGCGCCCATCCGGACTGATGGTTGGAGACACGTTGTAGCTCCCGTTGAAGGTCACGCGTTTGGGTTCACCACCACTTGCTGCCACCTGGTAAATCTGCGGACTGCCGCCACGATCCGATGTGAAATACACGGTTTTCCCGTCTGGCGAAAACACCGGCTCGGTATTGATGCTGCCCCCCTGAGTCAGACGGCTGGTGCCGCTTCCGTCAGGATTGATCAGATAAATTTGCGATGTCTCGTCCCGTGTCAGCACCACCGCCATGCGCTTCCCGTCTGGCATCCACGCCGGGGCCGAGTTGGAACCTTTGAACGCGGCGGTTTTGCGCCGGCTGCCATCCTGCAACGACTGCACATAGACCACCGGTTTCTTGTCCTCAAACGACACATAGGCCAGACGCGTGCCATCGGGCGAAAACATCGGTGAAATCACCGGCTCATCCGAGCGCACCACGGTGCGGGGATTTTGCCCGTCGGCATCAGCCACGCGCAGTTCAAAACGCTTGCCCTGCTTCTGCACGTAGGCAATCCGGCTGCTAAACGCGCCCGGGGTGCCGGTCAGTTTCTCATACACGATATCGGCGATCTGATGCGCTGTGGCACGCCACTGCGCCGCCGAAATGTTGTAACTGAAACCTGCCAGCTGCGTCTGCTTGATCACATCCAGCAGACGGAAACGTACCTCAAAACGACCACCCGGCAGCGCGATGACCTGACCCACCACCATGGCTTCCGCGCCTTTGCCACGCCAGATACCGTAATTAATCTGTGCCGGATCGAATGACTGCGGTGCACCCACAGGATCAATCAACCTGATCTGACCACTGCGGTTGAGGTCATCTCCCACAATCTGGTTCAACTCGGGCGCGGGCTGGCCTGCTGCGCTCTGGAAGGGCACGATCGCGACTGCAATCTTGTTGGCTGCTCCGCCTATGACCTGAATTT
>CAYGMS010000253.1:0-3953 GCA_964350905.1 uncultured Thiobacillus sp.
CGGGATGGGCGCCATGTTTTTTCTCGGGCTCCTGTACGCCAAACAGCAACAGGGCGACAGAGAGAAAGCCGGGGATGATGGCTACCCAGAAAACGGCGCGGAAGTCGTTCGCCCAGAGCAGCATCAAGCCCAAGGCGAGCAGCGGGCCAAGGAAGGCGCCCACGGTGTCGAGTGACTGGCGCAGGCCAAAGGCTGCCCCGCGCAGTTCGCGCGGGGCGATGTCTGCCACCAGCGCATCCCGCGGCGCCCCCCGGATTCCCTTGCCAATCCGATCGATCAGGCGCGCGACGAGGACGAGGCCGGCGCTCGACGCGAGGGCAAACAAGGGCTTGGAAAGCGCGCCCAGCCCGTAGCCCAAAACGGCAATGGGCTTGCGCCGTCCCCAGTAGTCGGAAAGCGCACCCGAGAACACCTTCACGATCAACGCGGAGGCCTCCGACACACCCTCTATCAGGCCTACAACGAACACGCTTGTTCCAAGGGCCGTGACCAGGAAGACCGGCAACAGGCTGTGAATCATCTCGGACGAGATATCCATCAACAAGCTGACAAAGCCGAGCGTCCAGATGGCCAAGGGCATGTGGGCAGGAGTGGCAGTGCGCTTGGTCTCTTGCGACGGTGTGCTCGGTTTCATGGACAAAGCTTCTGTGCTGGTCGATGGGTTGATCTTGTCGTTCATTGGCTTTTATGGGAAGAATATCTTGCTGTGCGCCGATCTGACAGGCGAAACTCTGCCCGCTGCGCAGGAAATAACGCCATGCGACTCCCAGATGGGCAAGAGGGAATGGTAATCTGAACTGTCTGACGTGCTGGGCGGCATGGGTGGCGGCACTGGCCGTCGCCTACTTTTACCAATCCCGCGAGGAATTTGGAGCGAAGGAGTTGACGATACTCGTGGCCATTATCCTGCTGATCGCAGGAAGCGCGCATGTCGCCACTCAACACGCTAACGCTGTGCTTAGCTACTCGCCAGCAGCCGAAAGCCAACGATGAAAATTCTGATCATTGAAGATGAACCCAAGACAGCCGCCTTCCTCACAAGAGGTTTCAATGAGGAAGGTTATGTTGTCGATGTTGCAGCAGACGGTGAGGATGGATTCCATCTGGCAGCGACGGGCGGCTATGAGATGGTCGTGCTCGATATCATGCTGCCGAAGCGCGATGGATGGTGGGTGTTGCAGGAAATCCGCAAACATCGGCAGGATCAGCCGGTCATCCTGCTCACCGCGCTGGATGATGTTTCCCACCGTGTGAAGGGTTTGAATTCAGGCGCCGACGACTATCTGGTCAAGCCGTTCGCCTTCTCGGAGCTGCTTGCTCGGGTACGCAACATATTGCGTCGGGCGCCCGCTCGGCAGACCGAGACGCTCCAATTCGCCGATCTCGAAATGGACTTGTTGCGACATAAGGCAATGCGGGCCGGGAAACAGATTGATCTTGCTCCTCAGGAATACCGGCTTCTGGAATACCTTCTGCGCCACCCGGGCGAAGTGTTGACCCGCACAAGGCTCGCAGAGCAGGTGTGGGATATGCATTTTGACGGCGACAGCAATGTTGTCGATGTTGCCATCCGCAGATTGCGGAGAAAAGCGGATGATCCCTACCCGCAAAAATTGATTCACACACTACGTGGGGTTGGCTATGTTCTGGAAGAACGGGACTGAGGCGGCAATAGGAAGACCCGGTTCGATTGCCGCGCGCCTCACCTTTTGGTATGCGCTGCTCAGCATCGCGCTGATCGCATCGGTCGGCAGTGTGCTTTATTGGGTGCTCGCGGATCGGTTGCAGCAGGAAAATGATCGGCTACTAGCGGGAAAAATCGCTGAAGTGCGCGCCGTTCTGAAGCTCCATCCAAATGATTACGCGGCCTTGCGCGAAGAAGTTCAACACGAGGCGGATACGCTTCCCGGCATCTATATCCGGGTACTGAATGCGCAGGAAGACATTGTTGCGGACAGCCCAACGCCCAGCGCCATTTTTGACAGCGGTGAGACTTTCGCAAACGCCCCACACGCAATAGACGAACACGGGCGGGACTGGTTTTCCAGCGACGGGAAGAAGTACCGTCTGATGTCCGGAAAATTCCAGGAAGACGCGCTATTCACCGTGCACACAGCGATGAGCCTATCGAAAGAGGCGCAACTACTGGCAGCTTACCGGGGCAGCGTGTTGTTATCCGTTGTCATCGCTCTGGCGATTGCCATTGCCGGTGGTTACCTGATTGCCCGTCGCGAAATGCAGCCCGCATCGCGGCTTGCCGCGATCGTCGATGAGCTTGGCGCGGGTCAATTGCATCGCCGCGTCGGCGATGAAGCCTGGCCTTTGGAACTGAGGCCGCTCGCGACCAACTTTGATCGCCTCCTGTCGCGCCTCGAAAATTCGTTTGCGCGCATCTCACGCTTCTCGGCCGACATTGCACACGAACTGCGCACGCCGCTCCATATCCTGCGCGGCGAAGCAGAAATCGCGCTTTCCAGGGATCGATCCAATGAGGATTACCGAGCTTGCATTGAATCATCGATGGACGAATATGACCGTCTATCCCACATGGTGGATGCACTGCTGTTTCTTGCCCGCACCGAACAGCCGGCCGCGCAGATCGACAAGAAATGGCTGGGCGTTGAGCAGGAAATTGGCGCTGTATGCGCCTTTTATCAGGCGATGGCCGATGAGCAAGGCATCACACTGATTGCACATGGGACTGGAAAGGTATTGGCGGATTCCGGTCTCTTACGGCGTGCCTTGGGCAATCTTGTTGCCAATGCGCTTCGCCATACACCAAGCGGCGAACGCGTCGTCATCGAGGCGAAGACGCTGCGGAATAACGCGGCTGAAATTACCGTAAGCGATACCGGGTGCGGAATAGCACCCGAAGATTTGCCCCGTGTACTTGAGCGCTTTTATCGGGTCGATGGCGCGCGCGCGCGGCAGGGTCAAGGCTCAGGACTTGGTCTTGCCATCGTACAGTCGATCATGCATTTGCATGGTGGCACGGTTTCAATCCAGAGCGAACTTGATCGTGGCACGGACGTCACGCTGACGTTTCCTGCAGCCGCAGGTACTGCCTGATCCGGCTCCATCTCACGGCGAGCTTACGCTTCGGGGTTGCCGCGTTCGAAAATGACCAATTGGTCAGGTTGCCGTCATCTTCCGGTCCCCTCGTTCTTCTATCATCCTCCGGTCAAACGCAGCTTCCCGCGACAAGAAAGGGATGGAAAAGCAATGAATCCAAGCCAGGACGTTGCCGTCAAGTGTTCCGGTGTGACGAAGTGCTATGGGGTGGGTGATGCGAAAGTGATCGCATTGCGCGGGATCGACCTCGATGTATACCGAGGCGAGTTGCTCATCCTGGCCGGCCCTTCTGGCTGCGGCAAGACCACCCTGATTTCAATCATCGGCGGGATATTGAAGCGTGATGCGGGCATATGCACGGTACTCGGCAAAAACCTGGAAGACCTGAATACAGGCGACCGAGCGCGCTTTCGCGGGCGTTCTATCGGTTTTGTTTTCCAGGCTTTCAACTTGCTGCCCACGTTGACTGCCGCTGAGAACGTTGCCGTGCCGCTCTTGATAAGCGGCGAAGCACGCAAGTCAGCCGATCAACGTGCTCGGGCCGTCCTCGATCAGGTCGGCCTTTCTGAACGCGAAGACGCGCTCCCTGGCCAACTCAGTGGTGGGCAACAGCAGCGCGTGGCGATCGCCCGCGCGCTTGTGCACAATCCTGAAATCATTATTTGCGACGAACCGACGAGTAGTCTGGACCATGCTACCGGACATGCCATGATGGAGATCCTGCGAAATGTGGCGCAAGCGCCTGACCGTGCGTTGGTGGTCGTAACGCATGACTCTCGCATTTATGAATTTGCCGACCGCATCGCGCACATGGATGACGGGAAGATTGTCGACGTAAGCGTTGGCGCCGAGCAGGCGCACGCGCAATGATGCGTAAATAT
>CAYGMS010000254.1:0-3948 GCA_964350905.1 uncultured Thiobacillus sp.
GTTCGACTTCCATGATCTGTCCCGGATAGTCGCGCTCGACCCGTTCCAGGATCGTGCGCAAGGGCACGATCTCGCCGGATTCCAGCGCCCGGCGGGCGCGATCGTGGTCGTGCCCGTCGCCGGCCTGGCCTGCCCCGGCGCCCAGCAAGGCCAGCAACAGCGCGGCGGAAAGTGCCGCGCGCAATCCTCTCGACGGTTTTCTGCCTGACATCGCGGTATCCAGAATAGATTTTTCCATGCGTTTGTTTTTAACCCCGCCAGCCTGAACGCAGGATGAACGGCGGATTCACCTTCGGTTCAGTCCTCTGCGGGCACAGTGCAGCTTCACACCCACCGTAAAGGAGAAAACCATGCGCCGAAAGCTTGCCGTCCCCCTGGGCATTGTCGCTGCGATTCTGTCCACCTCGCTCTTCGCCGGCCCGCGCGAAGACCTGCTGGCTCAATACGCTACCGCAGCCAGGACAGCGACGCCAACTTTTTCCGGATTCTCCGCCGCACGCGGGAAGACCCTGCACACCCATAAATTTGCCGGCGGCAAGCCCGACACGCCGGCCTGCACCAGTTGCCACGGCGAGAACCCGCGCGGCGCCGGTCGCACCCTGACCGGCAAGGACATCGAAGCCGTGGCGGCATCGGTCACGCCGAAGCGCTATACCGACCCGGCCAAGGTCGAAAAATGGTTCAAGCGCAATTGCAATGAAGTGCTCGGACGCGCATGCACGGTGCAGGAAAAAGGCGACTGGCTCAGCTACATGCTCAGCCTGTAAGCAATCCGAACACACTTATTTTACAAGGAGCCCCTCATGAACATCCCCTACCGCCCGCTCGCCATTGGCCTGGTTGCGCTCGCCTTTTCCGCCGTCGTGCTGCAACGCGCCCAGGCCGGTGGCGACGACTATTTCCCTCCGGTCGTCGACCCGCTGGTCAAGGAAGAATGCGGCAGCTGCCACATTGCCTTCGCCCCCTCGATGCTCCCGGCCCGATCGTGGAAACGCATGATGGGTAATCTGAAAGATCATTTCGGCGACGACGCCAGCGTCGATGCGGCTACCGCCGCCAGAATTTCCAGCTACCTCGTCACCCATGCAGCCGATACGGGCGGCAAGCGCTACAGCAGCAAGCTGCTGCGCGGCATCGCGCCGAACAGCGCCCCCCAGCGTATTACCGAGTTGCCGAAATGGGTCAGTGAGCACCGCAAGGTCCCCGCCTGGGAATGGAAGCACAAGGATGTGCGCACCAAGGCGAATTGCGTGGCCTGCCATGCCGATGCCGAGCAGGGCTTCTACGAGGACTGATGCTGCCCCGGCCTGGTTTATGAATGCCGGATGAACGGACGCTTCAGACCAGGTTCAGGCGCTCCCTCGCACAATGAATGTACGGTCATCGATACGACCACAACCCAAGGAGATTTTCATCATGCATACCACGACTATTCTTTCTGCTTTCGCCCTTGGCGCCGGACTGCTGGCCGGAGGCACAGTGCTTGCCCCCGCGTTCGCCGATGACGACCGACCCGCCCGCACCAGCGAGCGTCAGTGGCTGTCGATTCCGCAGATTCACGACAAGCTCATCGCCGCCGGATACCGCAACATCGAGAAAATCGAACGCGAGGACGGCGGCTATGAAGCCCGCGCCACCAACCGCAACGGCGAACGGGTCAAGCTGTATCTCAACCCGCAGACGGGAGAGATTCTCGATCGGCAGCGCAAGTCCCGCCGCGACGGAAGCGACCGTTGGGGGTACACGCAGGATCAGCGCCATTCCGCCGACTGTAACGAGCGGCGCTGCCGTGACGACCTGCCGCAAAAGGCCACCACCACGCCGCCAACAGGCAAATAAACCGTGCGCAATCCAGCCATGAAAATCCTGCTTGCCGGTCTCATCGCCCTGGTCACCCTGGCCTGGGGGTGGGACCTCCTGGTCGCGGGTAGTGCCTCCGGCGGCAGCGCCCCCTGGGTCATGCGCCAGGAGGCGCTCTACCTGAGCGGTCTCCTGTCAATCGCCCTGATGTCCCTGGCGATGCTGCTGGCTGCCCGGCCGGCCTGGCTTGAAGGGCCGCTGGGCGGCCTCGACCGCATGTATCGAACGCACAAATGGGCGGGCATACTTGCCGTCGGCTTTGCCGCCCTGCATTGGCTGATCGAGATGTCGGACGACATCCTGAAGGCGCTGTACGGCCGTGCGGGACGTCTGCCGAAGGACCACGATACCGGCCTGCTGGAAATCCTGCGCGACCTCGCCGAGGACATGGGCGAGTGGGCGATTTACGCCGTGCTCGCGATGCTGGCGCTGACCCTGTGGAAACGCTTTCCGTACCGGCCATGGCGCTTCCTGCACCGGGCGATGCCGGTGCTCTATCTGATGCTCGCCTTCCATGCGCTGCTGCTGGCACCCGTCGACTACTGGGCGCAGCCGGTGGGCTGGCTGCTCGCCCTGCTGCTGGCTGGCGGCGTGTATGGCAGCGTGTATTCGCTGGCCGGATACATCGGTCGCGCGCGTCGGGTGCCAGGCAAGATCGTTGCCGTCGAGCATCCGGCTGCGGACATCATTGCCGTGCGCTGCCAGCTCGATCGCGGCTGGCGCGGACATCGCCCCGGCCAGTTCGCCTTCGTCACCTTCGACCGCAGCGAGGGGCCGCATCCCTTCACCATTGCCAGCGCAGACCGTGGTGACCGCACTCTTTCCTTCCAGATCAAGGCGCTGGGCGACTACACCCGCAATCTCGCTGAACGGCTGCAGCCGGGGCAGGCGGTGACAGTCGAAGGACCCTATGGCCGCTTCGACCTCGACCGCCGCAATCTGCGGGCGCAACAAATCTGGGTGGCCGCCGGCATTGGCGTCACCCCCTTCCTCGCCTGGCTCGAATCGCTGCAGGACAACCCCGATCAAGCCCCTGTCGCCGACCTGCATTACGCCACGCGGGATCGCGAAACCGACCCTTTCATCGCCCGCCTGGAAACGCTTTGCGCCGCCCTGCCCGGCATCAGGCTGCAGGTGCACGGCTCCCGGCAGGGAGAAGTCCTGACCGCCGCCGACATGCTGGCCGCGAAGGATCGGTCCCGCCGCACCGAGGTCTGGTTCTGCGGGCCGCAGGGTCTTGCGGACACACTCAAAAAGGGTTTGGACGCCACCTGGCCGGGAAATCTCCGGTTCCATCAGGAGGCGTTCGAAATGCGCTGAAACAGGAAACCGGAATGAAAGAGGGGCGTTTGTGTCGAGCACGCCGTGGGGCGACGACATGACGGGCTCGATAACCGCGACACGCAATCCGAATTGAAAGGAAATGAACGATGCACCTAAAAAACTCTAGCCTGCGCTACGGCTCGCTTTCCATCGGCATCCACTGGCTGATGCTGCTGCTGTTCGTCGCTGTATACGGCGCCGTCGAATTGCCTGAACTGTTCGAAAAAGGCAGTAATCCTCGCGAGATGCTGATGACCTGGCACTTCATGCTCGGCATGCTGGTGTTCGTGCTGGTCTGGCTGCGCCTGGCAGCACGCCTGTCCGGTCCCACGCCCACGATCACTCCGGAACTGCCGAAGTTGCAGCAACTAGCCGCCACGGCGCTACATCTGGCGCTGTATCTGCTGATGATCGGCATGCCGCTGACCGGCTGGCTGATGCTCAGTGCTGCCGGAAAACCGATTCCGTTCTTCGGCCTGGAATTGCCGGCGCTGATCGGCGAAAACAAGGCCCTCGCAAAGCAGATCAAGGAAGTGCATGAATTCGTGGGAACGACAGGCTATTACCTGATCGGTCTGCATGCCGTCGTCGCCTTGTATCATCATTACCTGAGGCATGACAACACGCTGACGCGCATGCTGCCCGGACGGAAATAAGCCTGGCTACCGAAGCGTATGTTGGCATCGAAGCCAGCACACCCGAGGTGTGCCCTGAACAAGTTGTCACCCCGGCGAACGCCGGGGTCCAGATGCTTGATCTGGCTGG
>CAYGMS010000255.1:0-3935 GCA_964350905.1 uncultured Thiobacillus sp.
CTTCGATAGCGGGCAGACGTTGTGTCCAGGCGTCTTCATGCATGGCTTGACGGATGAGCTTCGCCGCCACAATCGGATCCTGGATATCGATCGGGATGAAGCTCTCAGGGGGGAAATAGTCCGCCGCATTGGGCGCTCCGGCATAGAACGGCAGACACCTTCCAAGAAATGCGTCGCTCAATTTTTCGGTAATGTGGTGCATGCCGATATGATTTTCCACAGCCAGATGGTAGCGAAAGGGCGCCAGCGCGTCCGCTTTGTCTTCCATTGGTTTGGCGCCACGGCCAAAAACCGCCATCTCCGGTAACAGCTTGCGCATGGCTTCGATGAAGTCAAAGCGTTGGGCGTGTAGCGTGTGCCGCTGGCGCTTGGGAGAATACACAACGGAAATTGCTTGCGTCTTGCTTTCCGGTGGGGGGCCTCCAACCAGATCGACCCGGCTCATCCAACGCCCGTGACCGCTACCGAAAAACCAATGGTTCGCGGCCTGCTGCTGATGTCGGCTGGGGTGCGGCAAGGCCCAGGCCGGCTGACTGGTGAGCACATGGCCGAACTGGGCGGCAAAACCACGACCGTATGCCTTGATCGATGCGGGCTCGGTCGTGACGAGAAGGGTATTTTCGCGGGGGCAGGCGATTTTCTCGCAGGCGGAATTGCTGGGGTGACCTGCTGCTGCCGGGACATCGTCATAAACGACCAGCCAGTCATACTTCTGGCAATCCCGGTCGAAAATAAATTCGCAATCTGCCCATCGGCCATCTCCGCGCGGGAAATATCGCAGCCACTCACGCGGATCGAGACGGCTAATAAATTTAACGCGGACAGGCCGCGATGCCGATGTGGTCACGTCTTCATGCCTTTTGGGCACGCTGAATAATTCATTCTTCGTCATTGTGACCGCGAGCAGGGCACGGCGGGAAGCAGCCCAGAATATCGGACATTGAGTTGCCGGAATTTCGATGGTCGCCCCCCCGTTGCGATTTGTGCATGGGTTAATGCGGTTTTTGAGGCTGGATTTTTCATTGACGTTACTGGATGCGGGCACGCGATTGCAAATAATATGAGGGTTGCCAGGCGAAACGGGCTTGATTCAATGGAAATTATTTTTGGGCGAGAACCTTTTCATATACGGTGATTGTTTTCCCAACCATTGCCTTGAATGTCATGTTTTCTCTGGAGTTGGCCAAAGGTTCCTCCATCAAGGTCGACCAGCCGTCCAGGTTTTCGAGAAGCGCCTGCAGGCGGTTTCGTAAAGCATGCGCATCCCCGGTAGGAACAATCAACTCTGCTGGCAGCACTTCGTTCGCCACGGGAACATCCGTGGCGAGAATACGGGTCCCCAGTAACAGGGCTTCGCTGAAAACATACGAGAAGCCCTCCCGTCGCGATGAAATAATCACTGCATCAGCCGACGCCATCAGTCTCGCGACATCGGTTCGATACCCGAGCAGACGGCATTGCGTTTCGGGCATCAGGCGCTTGATACGCTGTTCGAGGTGAGAGCGTTCGGGGCCTTCCCCTGCAATGATCAAACTCAGCGGCAACCCATCGACAGCATCCAGCAATACATCGAAGCCCTTTGCCTGAACTAGATGGCCGACAGCGCAGAGAATGGGGTGGTCTGCGGGCAAGCCAAACTCGGCTTTCAGGTCGACTTTCTCAAAGCTCGGGGCGGCGATTCCGTTATATACAACCGAGCAATGGGCCTTCTGGAATGATCTCGCAAGTTGCTGGCTGACTGTAATGACATGATCAAGTCGATAAAACGCACGATTATTGCGTTTGATGCCATGCAACGTCCCAATGGTTGGGCAGGCCAACCACCGCCTCAAACTGCCGATCAGTGCCACGGCCTTGTTGGCTTGAGCATGAATGATGTCACACCGGCAACGGCGAAGCTTGAATAACAATTCCAGCAGCAGCAGCGGATTTCGTCGGCTCCTGTCACAGCGTACTGGCGTGCGACCAACTTGTGGGGGCAAGGTCGCCAAAAAATCAGGATCCCCAAAGACAACCACCTCATGACCCGCATCGGTAAGTTGCCACGCCAGTTCACGGACGTGTTTCTCCAGCCCCCCCTCGCCTCGACTGGCAAATACTTGGCAGATTTTCATCTCAGGACCCTGTGTTGCCGTGTTCAAGTGCGCCGATTAACCATGCCCCCGCACTTCAAACCCCGGATCGCCTTATGGTAAACCCATGGCTATACAGCGCAAAAAGGAACGGAACAAACAAGGCAACATGATGGGATCGATGGGATTGTTCCAGCATCGAAGCCACCAAGATTCCCGCAACGGCGGCGTACACAACTCCGCGTTGATGGGGGTGCAGATTTTTTGCACCCAATCTCATCGCACGGACTTGTGCCCCATAAAACGACAGGTACACAACAAATCCGATCAGTCCGATCTCATACCAGCAATCCAGCAGGAGGTTATGCAGGTGCCTCACTATTTGCGTCTCGGAGATGACCACAGGCGGATACAGCCCGACATTTCCTGGGCCGACACCCAACCATGGATTGGGGGGCGGGATGGTCAGCGCTTGGTACCATATTTGCGTGCGGTAGCTGCTCAGTGTATTAAGAAGCGAAAACCAGCTTCCGTCCTGGCCCCGTGTCTGACTTAGCACAGTTCCAGCTGGATCAAACAGCAATATCAATGCAATAAAGAACAATGCCACGCCGCCCAGCGACAGCATTAACAAGCGCTTGTTGGGGATAACAAAAAAAGCCATCACGACAAGTGCAGTTGCCAAGGTGAGCACTTCGGTCAGGCTATTTGAAAAAACCAGCAACAAGCTCAGGCCGGTCAAATAAGCCAGGCCAAGATACATGCCGCGTCTTCCCGGGAAAACCTGCAACAGTAGATAAAGCGTGAAAGGTGAGAGATATGCCGGCACTAATCCTTGAATCTGGGATTCCGGTCGAAAATCCGGCGATTCCAACAATACGAGATAATGGACAGCGTAGAGTACAAAGCTGAACAAGCCCACGATGCCAATCATTTTGAGGGCGCGCAACATGCTGAAATGCGGAATCTGCCGAACCAGCCGCCAGGTAATGAAATAACCGGAGCCCAACAAGGCATATTGAGCCCATGTTCCATATGCCGAACGAGGATCAACCGATAATGCAGCGCTCAATGTTCCCCACGCCAACAAAACCACAAACAACATCGATGCGGTAACAGGAAAATCAAAATTGCGTTGCCGGATCAGCAAAACAAAGGCCGTAATCCAATACAGAACATATCCCGTATTACCCAACCCACGGCCCGCCTGAAAAAACAATACGACAAAGGCAGGTGCGAGCAGCAGCCAGTAGCGGAAGTTGTATCCGCCCGCGAAGGTTCCCACCATGTCTGCCCATACGCGATTTAAGGCAGCGGTAGATTTTTCTGTCATTTCAGTACACGTACGTAACAATATCGCTGGCCAGATTCAAGGAATTTCACTGCATGGATGAGTGTAACTGTTTCATTATGACCACGTGAAGTGTTGAAGCCTAGGCGCTCCCTTGGGCGGTGATTGATGCGGCATTTAGCGCCCCGTTCAAAAGTGAAATCAAGAAAACCCTCACTGGATTAGCCATGCCGAATAACCAGGTACACTGTCGGCGGTTACTATCCGGGTCTCGACTCTGTCTGATATTCCGGCACCCAGGCCTTCAACTGGCGCTTTACCATTTCCTCATCCCCTAGCTTCGACACTTTCAGCCAGGCCACACATTCACCGTACCAGTCGGCATCGGGCGCACGCGCCTTCGCGACCCGCAGTTTGGGATGCGGTGTTGGCAGAGTGAACTCGTCGTCCGCCAGCAGTTCTTCATAGAGCTTTTCGCCGGGACGCAAACCTGTGTATTCGATGCGGATGCGGTCTTCATCCGCGCCGGACAGGCGAATCATGAGTCTGGCCAGCTAGGCGATTTTTACCGG
>CAYGMS010000256.1:0-3934 GCA_964350905.1 uncultured Thiobacillus sp.
GTAGGAGGAGGAGAGTAGTACCAAAAAAAGAGGCAAAGCCGGCCAATGGGATTTCGCATCAGGCGAGCGTTCATTGGTCGGGGGAAGCCCTTTCAGATTAAAAAGGTAGTGTGGGCCCCGCCCACTTTGGGACAACCAAAGGAGATTTAGAACGATGCTCAATTTTGAAGATGATTTCACCCCCGCAGCCAAGTCCGTGGACGTACCGGCCTTCCTGCGCAAGGACACCGCAGCGGCCGATACGAATATGGCCAACACAGACGTGGCCGATGCGCCCGTCGCACCAGAAAGCCAGCGCGTGCGCGCCGCCGACAAGCGCATCATCAACGGCGCCACGGATGTGAATCAGCTCGTGCCCTTCAAATACAAATGGGCGTGGCAGAAATACCTGGACGCGTGTGCCAACCACTGGATGCCGCAGGAAGTAAACATGAGCCGCGACATCGCGCAGTGGAAAGACCCCACCGCGCTCACCGAAGACGAGCGCCGTCTGGTCAAGCGCAACCTCGGCTTTTTTTCCACCGCCGATTCGCTCGCCGCCAACAACATCGTGCTCGGCACCTATCGTCACATCACCGCGCCCGAGTGCCGCCAGTATCTGCTGCGCCAGGCGTTTGAAGAAGCCATCCACACCCACGCCTATCAATACATCATTGAATCGCTGGGCCTGGACGAAGGCGAAATCTTCAACGCCTACCACGAGATCGAGAGCATCCGCGACAAGGATGAATTCCTCATCCCCTTCATCAACACCCTCACCGATCCGCAGTTCAAGACCGGCACCCCGCAGGCCGACCAGGACTTGCTCAAGTCGCTGATCGTCTTTGCCTGCATCATGGAAGGCATCTTCTTCTATGTCGGCTTCGTGCAGATCCTCGCCCTGGGCCGCCAGAACAAGATGGCCGGCGCCGCCGAGCAGTACCAGTACATCCTGCGCGACGAGTCGATGCACTGCAACTTCGGCATCGACCTCATCAACACCATCAAGCTGGAAAATCCGCACCTGTGGACCAATGAATTCAAGGCCGAAATCACCGGCCTGATCCAGAAGGGCGTCGAGCTCGAATACCGCTACGCCGAAGACACCATGCCGCGCGGCGTGCTGGGCCTCAACTCCGCCCAGTTCAAGGAATACTTGCGCTTCATCGCCAACCGCCGTTGCCAGCAGATCGGTCTCGACGAAATGTACCCCGGCGTCACCAACCCCTTCCCCTGGATGGCCGAAATGATTGATTTGAAGAAGGAGAAGAACTTCTTCGAGACGAGGGTCACGGAGTATCAGACCGGTGGGGCGTTGAGCTGGGATTGATTAGTCCGACGGGTGTTGTCCGCCAATAAAGCAGCTGTGTGGATGCGCTTTGGCCATCAAGGTGGCCAAAAACTGCAGACGATGCGCTAACATGCGACCATGCCGACCATCTTCCAGTTTGAGGGGTATCGTTTTTTCTTCTTTTCGAACGAAGGTAACCCTCGGGAACCGATCCACGTTCATGTCCGCAAGGATGGCAGCCGTGCGAAGTTCTGGATGACTCCGGCCGGCCTTGCGAACAACCAAGGCTTCAGCGGCAAGGAAGTGAACAAGTTGGCGCAGATCGTGGAAACGCGCAGAGACGAGATAGAAAGGGCATGGCATGAACATTTCAGCGACTAGGCTCGACTTCGATGAATCGATGATGTGGGTGGACCTATCGGACGGCCGGAAACTCGGCGTGCCTCTGGCGTATTTCCCGCGATTGCTGCGGGCGTCCCCGGAGCAGCGCATGCAGTATGAAATGTCGGGTAACGGCACGGGCCTGCACTGGGAGGCGTTGGACGAGGACATCAGCGTGGAAGGTTTGCTGATGGGAATTGGCGACCAGACGCAGGGGCATTCGCTGGCGGCGTGAGGGTGCTTGAGGTTCCAAACGGATACGTTGATGCTGATCTCTTGGTGTCGAGGATGTTGCTTTGCAAGACCTGACCCCGATGGTGCAGATGCCTATGCCAAGGCGCACCACCTGAGCCGGTCCGGCTTTTTGGCGAAGGCTGCGGTTTCGGAGATGGAGCGGCAGTAAAACTGGCCGATAAACAATTCAGCACGGCCCCTTTGATTAATAAAGAGGATATATGCAAGATTCAATTTCTCTCTACGCGCCGAACGGATTGCTAGTAGTTGGCCTACGTTCTGAAGGCGGTTCCGTAATGCGGTTTAGCTATACACCTACGACTCGCGCACAAAAACTGGCACGTATCTATTTGAGGATAAAAAGCAGGGGGCTATTGGAAATTGGGTCGCAGTAGATTCCGTGGGAAATGACTGGCAACCTGTAGACGTTGAATACTACACGCTGGTTGAACGGCGGCTACAAGGAGATGCCCATAAGCCGACCGCAGATTGATAGGGGACTCGATTTCATAAAATCAAAAGGGTGTTACCCGCGTGGCTTAAATATTTACCAAGTTAACCCTCTACTTGGGCTATCGTGCTTTTGCCTTTTATTACACCCAGCAAAATTCGAGGATAAAAATGCTCTCAGACGCGTTGATAAACGACTTGATGCAGGGACTTGCGACCGGTCTGCCTGTTGCACTTATTCTCGGTGCGGTGGTTGTCTATCGAATGTATAAAGGAGATCGGGATTACCAAGCGCTGCTGGATAAGGTTGGCAAAGATGGGTGTTCTGAATTGATGTGCAAATCCTGGGCTGCTGACATAAAGGGCGTTAAGGAATTGATCAGCAAAGGCGTTGACCTTAATGCACAAGATAAAGATGGCATGACCGCCCTCATGCACGCTTGTACTCGTGCGGATCGCATTGATGTGCTCAAGGTACTTATTGAAGCTGGCGCCGACCCAGCAATGAGACGGGTGACAGGCGAAAGAGCCGTGGATCTTGCTTACAATCGAAAACACCTGAAACAGGTAGCGCTTCTGGACAAATACCCGCGTGAATAAATGACACCTAGAGTACGTTTTTGGCCCACTGGGTGGTGTTAGTACCAATCTGAAAATGCCAAACGAATCCGGCGTTTTAAGTCTTCTTAGAACAAAGCTTGCGCACATCGATCAAGACTGCGAGCGCGAAACTCAGGCATCGCTTTCTGAGATCTGCAGGGGCATCAAGTACGACGGAGGACGATTTCGCGTTCCCGACTTTCAGGAAGTGGCCGGCTTGCTCTTGAGGGCCATTGCCTGCAAGGAACAGCGGTTCAACGCGGAGATAGCTCGCGTCTTGGGCAGTCGCAGTGCTACCTTGCTCGCAGAGGAGCTAGAACTCGCCTTTAACGTTGTTTCACTTTATTTCCAGGACGACCTTTATATCAACCGATTTGACAGGTTTGTAGAAAGTGTTGGGAGGGCAGGTTCTAGGTATGGGCTACAGTTCGATCCGCAGCTTTATCGGGTCGATCTGGCGTCCGCACTTTTCGTTTCTGGGGTGAAGAATGGCACTCGGCGCGGGCTGGCATCGGTTCATGCGGAGCTTGCGGTTTACCAACGTCACCAGTCTGTTGCTTTGGAGATGACGGAACCAGGGCTCAACGAAATCGTCGACTTGAAACCTAACTTCATGGGTGTTGGAATTAACCTGAATGCATTAATCAAGAGAATCCGGGGAAGATTTCAAAAACGGAACAAATAGGGGAGACACAGGGTTTTGCGTGACGTGACCCTTTCGGCCTAACAAAACCGCAAGCCCCTGATCCGTCTTGCTGCTCCCAGCTACCCTCCACTCCACCATGCGACTCCCTCAACTCCGACAACGTCTACGCGATCTGCACAAGCTTCGGGGTCAGGTCTTGCAAAACCACAGTCCTCCTCTACGCCCCAAACCAGCCATCCCCGGTAAGCACCACTAGAAATTTCCGCAATTGGCCCCTTTGCTCACGCGATCCAGATCCGATGCGGTTTTCGGGGCTGCCACAATCTGGTTGCGTCCGCAGCGTTTGGCTTCAT
>CAYGMS010000257.1:0-3926 GCA_964350905.1 uncultured Thiobacillus sp.
GCCCGCCGCAACGAACAGCCCACCCTTCCGACCCCCCCTGAAACGCCAGTAACGACGGCCCAGCCCTTGTTCGGGGTGCTGTTTGCCTTTGCCACACCCCTTCACCCGGACGAGGCGCATCAGATCGCTTTTAATTGCCAAAAGCTACTGTTATACTTCTCGTTTTTCCTCTTCTCAGGAAGACCTCTTCAAAAATGCCTAGCGTTAAAGTCAAAGAAAATGAGCCGTTCGACGTCGCACTGCGTCGCTTCAAGCGTTCCATCGAAAAAGTGGGGCTGTTGACCGAACTGCGTGCTCGCGAGTTCTACGAAAAGCCCACCGCTGAACGCAAGCGCAAGCTCGCTGCAGCAGTCAAGCGTCAAAGCAAGCGCCTGCGCGGCCAGCAACTCCCCCCCAAGATGTATTGATTCTGCGTTCTCGCAGAATCCACCCCGCATCAATCCCATACCACGCATGTCGCTCAAGGCCCGCATTACTGACGACATGAAGTCGGCCATGCGCGCCAAAGACGCGGCGCGCCTTGGTACGATCCGCCTGCTTCTCGCTGCCATCAAGCAGCGGGAAATTGACGAGCGTATCGAACTGGACGATGCCGCAGTCAGTAACATCGTCGAAAAACTCATCAAGCAACGCAAGGACTCAATCAGCCAGTTCCAGTCGGCCGGCCGCGACGATCTGGTGTCCATCGAGCAGGCTGAACTTGTCATCCTGCAAGCCTACCTGCCCGAACAGCTGTCAGCGGCCGAAGTCGAAGCTGCGGTCGTTGCAGCCATTACCGAATCCGGCGCCACCTCAGCCCGTGACATGGGCAAAGTCATGGGATTACTGAAATCCCGTTTGGCTGGCCGTGCCGACATGGGCCAGGTTTCCGCGCTGATCAAAGCCCGCCTGGCGGTCTGATTCCCACCCGGCGCCTGCCCGGGTTTATCATGCAGCAACCATGATTCCGCGCGATTTCATCGATACCCTGCTCGCTCGCGTTGACGTTGTCGACGTCATCGACCGGCGCGTGCCGCTGAAAAAGGCCGGGCAAAACTACCAGGCCTGCTGTCCGTTCCACAGCGAAAAAACCCCCTCTTTCACCGTCAGCCCAACCAAGCAGTTCTATCACTGCTTTGGTTGCGGCGCACACGGCACCGCGCTCAGCTTCCTGATGGAATACGAGCACATGAGTTTTCCCGATGCGGTGGCTGCGCTGGCGCAGGATAGCGGCCTGCAGGTGCCCGAATCCGCCCATGAACCCGACCGGCCCAAGCCCCCGCCAGCTTTATGGGACGCCCTGGAGCAGGCCGCGCAGTTCTACAAGCAGCAACTCAAGCAAACGCCGCGCGCCATCGAATACCTCAAGCAGCGCGGCCTGACCGGGATCATTGCGGCCCGCTATGGCATCGGCTACGCGCCAGACGGCTCGCCGCTGAAACAGGTTTTTCCGGATTACACGGCGGACGCGCTCGCCGCGTCCGGCCTGGTCATCGATGGGGATCGTGGCCGCTACGACCGCTTCCGCGACCGCATCATGTTCCCGATCCGCAACCTAAAAGGCCAGATCGTCGGCTTTGGCGGCCGCGTGCTCGACCAAGGCGAGCCGAAATATCTCAATTCGCCCGAAACCCCCCTGTTCCACAAAGGCTCCGAGCTATACGGCCTGTTTGAAGCGCGCACCGCAATCAAGGCTGCCGGACGCGCCATCGTGGTCGAAGGCTACATGGACGTGGTGGCGCTGGCCCAGCATGGCGTGGAATTTGCCGTGGCCGCATTGGGCACGGCCACCACCCCCGTTCATGCACGCACCCTGCTGCGCCATACCGACCGCCTGATTTACGCTTTTGACGGCGACAAGGCAGGCCGCAAAGCCGCCTGGCGCGCGCTGGAAAACACGCTGGAAGCGCTGCAGGACGGCAAGGAAGTCAGCTTCCTGTTTCTGCCTGAAAACGAAGACCCCGACAGTTATATCCGCACCCACGGCCAGGCTGCCTTCCTGAAGTTGCTGGACACCGATACCTTGCCGCTCTCGGCATTTCTGGTGCGTGAACTGGCCCGGGACAAAAAACTCGATAGCCAGGAAGGCCGGGCAGCCATGCTTAAAGATGCCAAGCCGCTACTGGAGAAAATTGCCGCGCCCCTGCTTGCAAGCCTTATCCGGCGGCAAATCGCCGAGCTGGCGCGCCTGCAAGCCGATGAACTCGCGCTGGTGGGCCTCAAACCGGTTAACACGCGGCGCATGCCTCCCAGTCCACAACGCCGCCCGGCGCCGTCACGTCTGCGTGGCTTGGCCCGCACACTGTTGATGAACCCGCAACGCGCCACTGAAGTCGAACCACACCTGCTCGATGCCAACGATCCATTGGGCGAAGCCATGAGCGAACTGCTTGGCTGGCTACCCGAGGTGGGGCAACTGAATCTGCCTGCCCTGTCTGAAGCTGCGCGCGGCAGCACGCTGGAAACTCTGGTTCAGGATCTGATGACAGACCTGCTCGACAAAGATGACAGCTGGGACTGGAACGCCGAGTTTGATGGCGCTGTCAAACAATTACGGGATGACTGGCGCCGTCGCCGCCAGCAGGAATTGGCTACACGACCTTTAACCAGTTTAAGTGCCAGTGAACGCCAGGAATTAACCGAACTGGCACGGTCCTAGCTTGTCAGAAACGGCAAGACAAAACACCGGTTTACGGTATAATTGCCGGTTTTTGAACGATTTTTTTCCGGCTTGCATATTGCGCGGCGGAAGCTTAAGCGGAGAGAAGCCTGTGGCTGTACGTGGAAGAAAACCAGGTGGTGGCGCCAAAAAAACTGAAGCGCTGCTCCCCCTGAAAGAGCTGACGCCAGTAGAAGCCGAGGCGCGCCGCACCCAACTCAAAAACCTCATCATCCTGGGCAAGGAACGTGGTTTCCTGACCTACGCGGAAATCAACGACCACCTGCCCGATGAAGTGCTGGACGCCGACCAGATCGAAGGCGTGATCAGCATGATCAACGATATGGGCATCCAGGTCTACGATGAAGCGCCGGATGCAGAAACCCTGCTGCTGAATGAGTCCACCCCCGCTGCCACCGATGAAGACGTGGCTGCCGAGGCGGAACAGGCCCTGACCACCGTCGATTCCGAATTTGGCCGCACTACCGACCCGGTCCGCATGTACATGCGCGAAATGGGCTCGGTCGACCTGCTGACCCGCGAAGGCGAGATCGAGATCGCCAAACGTATTGAAGAAGGCTTGCGCCACATGGTGCAAGCGATCTCGTCGTGTCCGCTCACCATCCAGCAAATTCTGGACATGGCCACGCAGATCGAAAACGACACCATGCGTGTTGAAGAACTGGTCGATGGCTTTGTTGAAGTGGAAGCCGAAGAGGAAGAAGAGGAAGAAGAGGAAGTCGAAGTCGAAGACACGAGCGACAGCTCCGAAGACGACGACAACGAAGAAAACGACGAAGAAGCCAGCGCCAAACTGGCTGCGGCGAATCTGGCCCAGCTGAAAGTCGAAGCGCTTGCCCAGTTCGACTTCATCCGCAAGGCTTACAAAAAATCACAGAACGCGCACGTTAAATACGGCCTTGGCAGCCCGCAACACATGAAAGCCCAGGCCGAAGTCACCGAATTGCTGATGGCGATTCGCTTCTCGGTCCGCCAGGTGGACAGCCTGTGCGAGCAGATCCGCAACGCGGTAGAAGAAGTGCGCACGCACGAACGCAAGATCATGGCGTTCTGCGTGGTTCACTCAGGCATGCCGCGCGCCCATTTCATCAAGGCGTTCCCCGGCAACGAAACCAACCTGGCCTGGCTGGACAAGGAAATCGCAGCCAAGAAAGCCTATTGCTCGACGCTTTCCAAAGTGCAATACGAAGTCAAGGCACACCAGGAAGCGCTCATTGCCATGCAGGATCGCGTCGGCCTGCCGATCAAGAACCTGAAGGACGTCAAC
>CAYGMS010000258.1:0-3915 GCA_964350905.1 uncultured Thiobacillus sp.
TCATCGTGATGGCCGAAGTGCTGTGCGGCTTTGTCCTGCTCGTGCCCGCAATACTCAGCCACCGCAGCCCAGGATATCTGGGTCGGGAGCAGGCACAGCATGATGAGCACGAGGAAGCGTCGCATGGCCAACATTCTAGCTGTTCCAGTCTCACCTGAGCAATGCTTTAGCAGAATGGGATTATCAAAACTGTGGTTTACAGGATGTTGTTGTTCGCACACATGGGCTAGTTCCGCGCTGGAGATTGAATCCTGCGAATGTGAAAAGTCGATACAACAAACGCTCTCTTCGCTACGCGCCGGTTAGATTTTGAACGGCAGCTCCGACCAATATTGTGCTGAAAAACCCTTTGGAGGCGGTTTGCGGCAGAGTTTTGGGGGTCTTCAAACCATCGACTCATTCACGATCGTTGAATGTGGGCAATTCTGAAGGGCCGACTTTTTTGGAAGACATGGCAGCCAAGGCGTCGTAGGAGTTTTTCAACACAATACAGCGGTAAGCAGATATTCCTGCTCGCTCAGGGAACTGGAACTGTGGGCCAACAGCAGTCATTCACGTGAGGCGGGATGTGCAAATCCGGCTGGAAAGAAGGAAAGAGCGAATAGCTATGGAAGGTTACCTTCTCAGTGCCGGAATGCGGCCACGAAACAAGATCGCCATCAGTGCGAGACCGCTGAATGCTGCCCCAGCGATGAACGTCTGCGATGCGCCGAAGCGATCCCACAGCAGGCCAGCTAGTACGCTGGCCACAAGCATCGCCATGCCACTTACCAGATTGAAGAAACCGTAGGGTGACAAACCGCGTCCTTTTCCAAATCAAGGAACAAATCCTATCGACCTGGGCTGCGTGCTCAATCAGACTTTTTCTCCTGCCACCAGCAACAACCCGCCCCATGGCAATACTTTGGGCACACCTTGCTCCAACCAGGTGGCGCAGCCCGTTCCTGAAGGTATAAAAATGGCCGAGCGCAGCTTCAAGTTTCGTACCGGCAAGTTGGAGAACAGCGCGCGCACTTCTTGTGCGGAATGCCAGCGGGCGCCGCGATAGGCACCGCTGCCGCCACCCCTGCCCTTTTGTCGATACAACAGACTGTCCCGATTGAGCCAGCCGATGGCGAAGCGGCGGCGCGCCACCCGCACGCATTCGGCCACGGCTTGCCGTTCATCGTCCACAAAACACAGTGCAGCGATGGACAGGACGTGATCAAAACTGGCATCCTCAAAAGGGAGCGCGCGTGCATCGCCTTCAACCCATTTCAGGTTTGGATTGCTGTGCGCGCGGGCAAAATTCAGCCAGTCCGGATTGGGGTCGAGTCCGGTTGCATGTAAACCATCCGCCGCGGCACGACGCGTAAACCAACCGGTGCCGCAACCGACGTCGAGCAGACTGTCGCCCGCTTGTGCCGCCAGTTGCCTGGCAGCCAATGCATATTCCGTTTCGCCGATCCAGCGCCCGCGCGGGGTGACGTACCAGGCTTCGTAGTCGGCGGGGTTCATGGCGTCAGCGACTTCCATGCACCGATCAATGCTTCGGCCGCCAGTTCTATTTCTGTCTCGGTCGTGAAGCGGCCCAGATGTCGGTGGGCGATGGATTTGGGTACCACATCGGCGATACCCACCCGAAACGGGAACATCCTTTCCTCCTAGCGGCCGTTCAGGGCTTCCTTCAATTCCGCGCTCACCTGGAAGAGTTCCTCGGCGTAGGACAGGACCAGCCGCCCGGTGTCTGTCAGTTCCAGCCTCCGCCCAGTGCATCGGAACAGCGCAACCCCCAGCCGTTGTTCGAATATCGATAATTGGCCTGACAGCGTCTTCGGCGTGAGCTGCAGCTTTTCCGCAGCGCGATTGACTGCCCCGGCCTTGGCCACGGCAAAGAAACAATGCAGGCGCTTGAAATTGAGTATGGCGGGTTTTTCATGAATCGAAAAAACCGAGTTAATCATCACGATAATACGAATTTATCTTATTCATTGATGGTCTTAGGATGGAGTCTCGTTCAACCATGAAAAAGGAAACGGCCATGAAAATGGATATTCAAAGTCAGGGGTTCACTCTCACAGACGGGCTGCGCAACTATGTCATGAAGAATCTGTCGTATGGCCTGAGCCACGGCGATGAGGCCATCACTCGAGTGATCGTGCGGCTGTCCGACATCAATGGCCCGCGCGGCGGTGCCGACAAGCGATGCTTGATCGAGCTGCGACTCAAAGCAGCACCGGCGGTCGTCATCGAAGACACCGAAGCTGATCTTTACGTTGCCATCGACCGCGCCGCCGACCGCGCCGGGCGCACGCTGGAGCGGCGCTTGGCGCGACAGCGTGAATTCGCGCCGACCTTGCCTGTCGCAGAGGTGGATGCGGACTGGGTTGACGGGTTACCGGGCGCATCGCAGCCATAACTGAATCGACCAATCCGAAATCTTTTCTTTCAAACACAGGAGACTGAAATGAACCATCCTGAAGCCCAAGCCATCTCCCTGCCGCACAGCGGCGCAGAAGCCCTCTTTGCCAGCAACAAGGTGGTTCGCAATACCTACATGCTGTTGTCGATGACGCTACTGTTTGCCGCAGTCACTGCCGCAACGTCAGTGGCGCTCAACCTGCCGCACCCCGGCATCATCATCACCCTGGTTGGCTACTTCGGCCTGCTGTTCCTCACCTCCAAGTTCCGTGACAGCGGTCTCGGTCTGGCCTTCGTGTTCGCGCTCACGGGCTTCATGGGCTACACGCTGGGGCCAATCCTCAACAACTACCTAGCCCTGCCCAACGGCAGCCAGGTTGTGATGATGGCGATGGGCGGCACTGCAGCCATCTTCCTCGGGCTGTCGGCGTATGTAATGACCACCCGCAAAAACTTCAGCTTCATGGGGGGCTTCCTCGCCGTTGGTATTCTGGTGGCGTTCCTCGCAGGGCTCGGCGCGATATTCTTCGAAATGCCCGGCCTCTCGCTGGCAGTGTCGGCCATGTTCGTGCTACTGATGTCCGGCCTCATTCTGTATGAGACAAGCAACATCATTCACGGCGGTGAAACCAACTACATCATGGCCACTGTCACCCTGTTCGTGTCGATCTTCAACCTCTTCACCAGCCTGCTGCACTTGCTGGGTTTCATGAACAACAGTGACTGATGTGGCTTTTCTCGCCGCGCTATCGCTGAACCAGAACCCGGCCACAGCATCTGCGCGCGCCCTGGTATACGGGGGGACGCGTTTCGCTGAATTTCGCTCTTCCCGGCACCCACGGAGGTGAGGTCGGCATATTACTGAAAGCCTGGAACACGCATAGATGAGTACGAATATGAATGCACTCCCGGACAGCAACAGACGCCAGTGGCTACGCGACTGGATCGAGCAGCCGCGCGTGCAGCACTTCATCATCGCCCTGATCCTGATCAACGCGGTGCTGCTCGGCCTGGAGACCTGGCCCGCCGTGATGACGGTGGCGGGCGGGCTGATTCTGGCGCTGGACCGGGCCATCCTCGTTGTGTTCGTGGTGGAGATCACATTGCGCCTTTACGTACACCGGCGCGCCTTTTGGCGCGATCCCTGGAGCGTGTTCGATTTCATCGTGGTCGCCATCGCCCTGCTGCCGGCCACCGGCCAGCTCGCTGTACTGCGGGCGCTGCGGGTATTGCGCGTGCTGCGGCTGCTGACCATGGTGCCGTCGATGCGGCGGGTGGTGGGCGCATTGCTGGGGGCGGTTCCCGGGTTGATGTCCATCGGCCTGGTGCTGCTGGTCATCTATTACGTGTTTGCGGTGATCGCCACCAATCTGTTCGCCGCCGACTACCCGGAATGGTTCGGCCACTTGGGCCGCTCGTTCTATACCCTGTTTCAGATCATGACCCTGGAGAGCTGGTCGATGGGCATCGCCCGCCCGGTGATGGAAAACTTCCCCTACGCATGGGCCTTCTTCG
>CAYGMS010000259.1:0-3909 GCA_964350905.1 uncultured Thiobacillus sp.
ATGGGTTACGCGACACCGACGCCGATTCAGGAACAGGTGATCCCCCTGGCCTTGCAAGGGGGCGACATCCTGGGCGCGGCGCAAACCGGCACCGGCAAGACGGCCGCATTCGCGCTGCCGCTGATCCAGCGCCTGCTGCCGTTTGCCAACCATGGCACCTCGCCCGCCAAGCATCCGATTCGCGCCCTGATCCTGACGCCCACACGCGAACTGGCGATCCAGGTTGAAGAAAGCGTCAAGGCCTATACCAAACACGTGCCGCTGCGCTCGCTGGTGGTGTTCGGCGGGGTCAACATCAATACGCAGATCCCCATCCTCAAGGCAGGTGTCGAGATTCTGGTGGCGACGCCGGGCCGCCTGCTCGACCATGTGCAGAACAAGACGTTGATGCTGAACCAGGTGAACACGCTGGTGCTCGACGAAGCCGACCGCATGCTCGACATGGGTTTCATGCCAGATCTGAAGCGCATCATCGAACTGCTGCCGCCGCAGCGGGTGAACATGATGTTCTCGGCCACCTTCCCGGAAGAAATCCGCAAGCTGGCTGATACCATGCTCAAGAACTCGACCTTTATCGAAGTGGCGCGCAATGCCACCGCGGTCACGGTGACGCAGGTGGTGCATCCGGTGCATCACGAGCGCAAGCGGCAACTGCTGGCGCACCTGATCAAGAGCCGCGACCTGAGCCAGGTGCTGGTGTTCACCGGCACCAAGCTGGGCTGCAACCGCCTTGCCAACGAGCTTAACAAGCTGGGACTGCACGCTGATGCCATTCATGGCGACAAAAGCCAGCAGGAGCGCATCAAGGCGCTGGATGCCTTCAAGGCTGGAACCATCCGGGTGCTGGTGGCGACCGATGTGGCGGCGCGTGGTCTCGACATTGAAGCCCTGCCTTTCGTCGTCAACTACGACCTGCCGCACAACGCTGAGGATTATGTCCACCGCATCGGTCGGACCGGTCGCGCCGGTGCACTGGGCGAGGCCATCTCGCTGGTGAGCGAGTCCGAAACGCGTTATCTCAAGGATATCGAAAAGCTCATCGGTTGCTCACTCCCACCCGTGATCGTTCCGGGATTCGAACCGGGTGCAGCGGACGTGCCTGCGTATGAATCGCGCCCGCGTCGTTCAGATCACGCTGCCGAGCGTCCAGCACGGCCGGAACAACGTGCAGAGCGTTCCGAGCACAGTGCGCCCCGTCCCAAATCAACACCGTCGCGCGATACGCTGTTCGATGCGCCCTATGTACCAAGGGAAACGCCGCGTAATGACAGTTCGCCGGCAACACCGGCGCGTTCCGCGCCCTGCAAGCAGGTGGCGGCGTTGTTCCGCAGCCCGGTCAAGTCTGATTCCTCCGAGTAGTGAGCTGGGAAATTCTTCTGCTGGGTGTATTTGGCGCAGTAGGCTGGTACTGGTATGCCGGTATGCAGGTGCGCGAGCAGGCTATTGTCGTTGGCCGCCGCGCGTGCACGGATTCCAGTTTGCAGTTCCTGGACGAGAGCGTGGCCTTGAGTCGAACCCGCTTCGCGCGCAACAGCAACGGCCAGCTGCAGTTCCAGCGCGACTACCGCTTCGAGTTTTCCGACACCGGCAACAACCGCCGGCCGGGCATGGTCCGCATGCTCGGCGACCACGTCGAGTGGGTCAGCCTGGATGGCGAGTGGCAGACCGGCAGGGTGGCAAGCGTCACCCGCTTGGGCGACTGATCGAACGCTGAACCTACCTGTGGCTCGCGCCACGGTTTTATTCCTGCTCGATTTCCAGAATCGCCAGACTGATCTGTTGCCCCAGGTTGATATCCCACTCGGCCCAGTCTTTGTAAGCCTTGAGCTTTTGGGCAATGACCGGCTTCATTTCAAAATCGCTTTTGCCTTCGTCGTACATGCGCCGCACTTCTGACATCAGTATGTTGAACCAGGTTTTTTGCGCCGAGACAAACGTGCGGTCGCCGGTCTTGCCATGGCCGGGCACGTAGACCCTGGCGTCGAGGGCGAGCGCCTGGTCGGTGGCCTTCATCACCCCCTTGAAGGTACCGTCGCGCAGATTCATCACCTGATGGCTCAGCACATTGTCGCCGGTGAACAGGATACGGTCTTCGACCATTTCGATCATCAGGTCGGTCTTGCTGTGTGCGTCAGTCGACGAATGAATGCGGAAAGTCTTGCCGCCGATTTTGAATTTCTGGCCATTGGCCGCTGCGACGGTAGGAATCTCGGCGCGCGTGCCATCGGTATAGCCGCCGGTCATGTCCGACATCAGCTTGAGCCAGAAGGCATCGGCCCCATTTTTTGCCTGTTTGATCATGTCAGGGTGAGCAATGATGGTGGCCTGGGGCCAGACTTCCAGAATCGCCTGGTTGCCGAGCCAGTGGTCGCCGTGGACGTGGGTATTGAATACATGGGTGACGGGTTGCTTCGTCGTCTTGCGCAGCTGGGCCACGACCATGCGTCCGGCCTGCACGCTGGAACCTGGATCAATCACCACCACGCCGTCTGCCGTGATGACCCAGGCCGGATTGTTCATGAAGCCCTGGTTGGCTTTGGACGGCACGCCTTGCGGGCCATGGATGACATAGGTGTCGGCACTGACCTTTTGTGCCGGGTAGGTGCGAACGACATCCTTGGGTCCTGCCAGCACGGGGCTGCAGAAAATGAGGGCCGCAAGCAGGGAAGCAAGGCGCATGGGTAAGCTCCGGTCAGGTTGAAAGCCAAACATACATGGGTTGGAAGAGGGGTTGAATGGTCAAAAAAACTACCACCACTTCTCGAAAATGATGCGGCTCATCGGCACTCCCAGATCATGCAGCAGCGTACTCATATCCTCGACCATGCCCTTGGGGCCGCACAGGTAATACAGCGTATCGTCTGGCACATCGAGCGCATGCAGCTTGAGCGGATCGATACGGCCGGTGAGGCCGTGCCAGTTGGCATCGGCTTGCGTCACCGTGATGCTGACGTGCAGATTGTCATGTGCATGGACGGCTGCGTCGATCTCGTTGCGAAACAGGATTTCGCAACTGTTCGACACGCTGTAAACCAGATGTGTCTGCGTTGGTAAACCTGCATCGCGCACATGGCGGAAGATGGACAGCAGCGGGGTTATGCCCACGCCACCACCAATCAGCACCACGTTGTCGCTCATCTCGGGCAGATACACAAACGGCCCCTGGCCCTGCGAAATGCGTACATGGTCGCCTACCCGGGCACGCTCATGTATCCAGCGCGCCAGCGGATGCCGCGTACTGGCCTTGATCGCCAGTTCGATCTCGCCCGTGTGCACAGGTGAGGTCGTGATCGAATACCCCGACGTGTGCGTAACCCCATCAATTTCAACACCAAGATCCACCCATTGCCCCGGCAAGAAGCGGAAGCCCGCATCGGGAACGGTCAGCCGCAGCGCGTGGATACTGGGGGTGGCAGGTGTAATCGCAGCAATCTGCGCATCGAAGCGTTGCAAGGTTCAGCCCTGGTCTTGTCTGGAATCGGCTTTCTGGAAATGCAGCGAAGCCGAGTTGATGCAATAGCGCTGCCCGGTGGGCGCCGGGCCGTCGGGGAACACATGGCCCAGGTGCGAACCGCAGCGGCGGCACAAGGCCTCGACGCGTTCCATGCCATGACTGACGTCGTGCTTTTCCGCCACCGCGTCGGTATTCAGCGCCTGATAAAAGCTTGGCCAGCCGGTGCCGGAATCAAACTTGGTGTCGGACGCAAACAAAGGCTCGCCGCAGGCTGCACAGCGGTATTCGCCTGCTTCGTGGTTGTCCCAGTATTCCCCGGTGAATGCACGCTCGGTGCCGTGCTCGCGCAGGATGCGGTATTGCTCGGGGCTCAGTTCGGCGCGCCATTCGGCGTCGGTTTTGGTTTTGTCGAAACTCATGGCGGGGCTCCTTTGATTTGAGAGTGTGCCCGCGAG
>CAYGMS010000260.1:0-3908 GCA_964350905.1 uncultured Thiobacillus sp.
GGTTTTGGTGCGCTTTTACTACAGTTTTCCTCGGTATAGGTGTCCTGCTCGTAACACGTTTGAAAAACTTCGAGGACCCAGCGCCCGGCATGCCAGTCGGCCAAGCGGGAAGACTGGGCTTGGTCGAGTATGTTTTCTGTTGCCCCATCCACAGCACACGGCAGGGCTTGGGGCACTTCAGTCCCAACCAATGACCATTGGAATGGCCGCGCATTATCTATTGACGCAATCGCCAACTGCGGCGAAGGAATGACGACCCACCTGCCTTCGCCTTGCCTGCCCGGCAGGGGGTAGCACGCACTCTCCCACAGTCGCCAATGCCGCAAAACATTGTCCGATGAACGCAAGAAGTTCGGTGCCACCGCATGCACATTTTCAGGGTGAGAGGCAATCAATCCATCCAAGGCTGATGGGCGAACGGCCTTCGCCATTGAGGGCTCCAGCGGTTGGCGAATGCTGCGTACAAAAAGAAGATGCCCTTCCGGATATGCCTTCAAGACTTTATGTATCTGCGAAATAAAGTCGTCCTGCCGCTCGTCTCGTGCACCATCGATTGCAAAATCAACGAGAACAAAGCGGGCGCCACTATCAAAAGCCTTTTCTATCAGGACTGCGATCTTGTCCAGCGGCAATACAGTCGGCTCGCCTCCACCCCACATCGGGTTTCGATAAGTTTGCTCATCGACATCAAATAACACTTGTGTCGGCCGCTTTGGGTCATTGTCGTCCGTGTCGCTTGACAGCTTCATCATGGAGTCCAGCACGGCATTTTGAGTTTTTACCACCGTTCCCAAGTGCAAGTGAGCGGCTAAATGCACCACGATTCCGACGCTTATGCCGATCAACAAATTCTGAATAAATTTTCGACGAAAATTAGATCCAAAATCAGGAGCATGAGAAAGTTGCGGCCGGGGATGTTTGGCCAGCATGTCACCAAGGATCGGCACGCCAGCCAAGAGACGAAAAAATATTTGAAATGGTTTTTTTATTGAAACGGGCATGTTTTATTTATGCTTGTTGTGCAGATGCGTTTTGATCGTTTACGTTCGCATACTACTCATGCTGGTTCCAACTCATATTCTGACTCCCTACTTTTTTTGTAGGGGATCACTCTAGCACCGACGCTGCCCCTAAACCACCCGCTCTCCAGAGTGATTGAAACGGCGGGAGTATGCATTCTCGAAGATAAAAGCGGCTATTCGGCGGCATTCTCAGCTGATGGCCGGTATGCGGGTTATAGCAGACCTGGTTTTCTCAATACGCCATGGCCGCTTAGGCCGATGAAAAGACGGTTTTGTCATCCGCGCGAACGTCCGCTTTTAACTATGGCGGACAACGGTTGGAAATCATGGTTGGCTGATATTGAGGTTGTGTTTTCACCGGAATGCGCACCATCCGGAGCAGAATCACGAGACGCTATTCGCGGCCCGCACCAAGGCATATTTGTTCATTCGGGCTCACGAGAGGTCTTGGAGGCCTTGCGCTTTGGGGCCGGCAGCGCCGGTTCCTTTTTGATCTGCGTGTTCCTCGCTAACTCAGGGGTAGTAATTCTGTTGTCTAGAAGCACCTTCCCTGTCGCCTTTTCGTAGAGCAGAACCACAAACTGCTGAACCGCAGGGTCAGCAGTTGCTTCCAGCAAACCGTAGGGGAAGTAGCCCCCCCAGTCGGCGTCGCCCTTGATGAAATCCAAGGCTTTCCAGACACTGAGCCTGAACTCTTCCTCGCTTCCAACGGTGTAGAAGTCCGACGGGCGCAACCGACCCGCAAGCAAGAGGACTTGGATTCTTGGAGCCCCCAGGAAGCTCGCGCATGCCTCAGCAAACGCATCGCTGATGTTCCTGGGATCTCGAATGGCATTTTTCAGCTGCGCCAAATACCCGTAGGTCACCCCAAGAACCTGTGCAAGCTCTTGCTTGTTAAGGCCCTTCCTCTTTGCCGCTTCTTCAAGCACCTCCATGAGGGGTGTGCCGTGTTGTGTGGACGTCTGTTCGTTCATGGGCAAAATATACACTGACAGTGTCTTTACATCAACCAACAGTTGACATATATGCATACTGGTTGTATAGTTATAGCAACTGTTCGTATTGATGCGGTAGGCGCGTCCCGTTAGGCGATCAATAATTTAAGGATATTTATCATGCAGTTAGCCGATTCAACGAACCCGTGCATGCCTGAACGCGCGTAGAGGGTCCCGATCCATACACCAATGACGCGTTCATGGCTCATTAACCGAACGATGATGGAGGTAACAATGAATACCACTCAAGCATTTGCATCCCGCGCAGGGAAAAAAGCCGGCGCATTCACTCTGCGGCATGTCACGCTTTCGACTGGCGACACCCGCGATTCTTTTCGTAACGAAGTTGAGGGTAGCGTTATCGACGCCCTGGCAGGATGGATCGACAACGCGATCCGAAATGGTCGCAAAATTAGCTTGCCCCCCGATACCGCAACCACCTCCGGAGGCTTGTCGTACGGTGCCGAGATACCCGGCTGCCCGAACTTTCTCGCGGTGATAACGCCCCACGGTGCGAATGTGATGGTGAGCATCATCTACGGCTCCGCGAGCGTGGTGACTTTCGCGGTCGCAACGCGGGAAGAGGGTTCCACATCGTTGTGGAACCAGCTACACGTGTGGGCGGAACATGAAGGGGTGATGCCGGTCATGACCAGCGCGGAGAACCCGCCTGCCGTGCCATGGTGTGCCGCAAAACTCGATGCGGGAATCTTTCAGCCCGCGGCTTTCGGTGCCTTACCGTGGATTGGGGACTTTGAGCGCTCCTTTGCGTGGGCGTGGATCGTGCGGAATAATCGCTAACATCCGCCACGCTGAGGCCGCAGGCGGTGGTTCCCCCTGCCATGGAGGACCACTTCGGCCTGTGTGGATTCGACCTTTGGCGCTTACGACAGTCCATCAGCCAGTCTTACTGCCACACGGTTGCCAGCTTTCCTGCTCGACAAAAAGCATCTGCACCCAGCGCTCAACAGCCGCCTCCGCCCAATAGTTGCGCTTGCCGATGCGCTGCGGTGGCGGAAACCTGTTGTCCGCGGTCCACCCGCCGAAGCAACGGGGGGAGATGGTGAGCCGTTCGCAAACCTGTTCTTTGGTCATTAGCTTCATCGCTGGCTCCTAGAGCCAGGTCTAGCTGATATGGCGCTAATGGCTGTTCTCCTTTTCGAAGAACTAACCCGCTTCGCAGGTGCCCATCCCGTCGTATGCGTTTAGGCCACACGTAGAATCATTGATCTGGAATTCGGGTGCGTCAATTATTGACTTTTATTTTTTGATGGATAATATTATCCATCTGTGAATAAAATCCGATAAAAGGTGGGCAATGCATTATTTCGCGCGCCCCGAACTTGCGCAGAACCTAACCGATAGCTTGCGCGGGCAAACTTTGTTCGGCGATGAGCACAACGGCCTGTTTCTTGCCGCTCCTCGCCGCACAGGCAAATCTACATTTTTACAGAACGATCTCAAGCCGGCGCTCGAGGCAGCGGGCTGCGTTGTGGTGTACACCGACCTGTGGGCTGATAGAGCGCGGGACCCGGGCGAGTTGATTGCTGAATCCATTGGTCAGGCCCTAACTGAACACCTTGGCTTGGTCGCGCGAACAGCCAAAGCAGCGGGCCTTGACCAGGTAAGCTTGGCGGGTTGGCTAAAAATCGACACAGCTAAAATTGGCAAACTCGACGGGACGACACTTGCAGATGCCCTCAAAGCCTTGCACGGGGCCGCAAAAAAACCAGTAGCGCTCATCATCGACGAGGCTCAGCATTCGTTGACCAGCAACGCCGGTGAAACCGCGATGACGGCGCTCAAATCGGCGCGCGACCAGATGAATAGGCCGGGCGAAGTCAATCTCATGTTGGTCATGTCCGGGTCCGACCGCGACAAACTCCTGCGC
>CAYGMS010000261.1:0-3874 GCA_964350905.1 uncultured Thiobacillus sp.
CGGCGGCGGTGTGTCGCGACGCATTGAGGGCGAAGAACGTAACGCACTGCGCGACACGCTGGCCCAGCGTGAAATTCCTGAAGGAATGAGCCTGATTGCCCGCACCGCCGGCATCGGCCGCACGGTTGAAGAATTCCAATGGGATTTGAACTACCTGCTGAGCCTGTGGCAAGCCATTGACGGTGCCTCAAGCTCACAAAAAGGCGCGTTCCTGATTTACCAGGAAGGCAGTCTGGTCATCCGTGCCATCCGCGACTATTTCTCCGCAGACATCGGCGAACTGCTGATCGATACCGAAGAGATTTTCGAGCAGGCGCAGCAGTTCATGGCTCACGTCATGCCGAACAACGCGCACAAGGTCAAGCTGTATCGCGACGACGTGCCGCTGTTCTCACGTTTCCAGATCGAACACCAGATCGAGTCCGCATTCTCACGCCAGGTCAACCTGCCGTCCGGTGGCGCCATCGTGATCGACCATACCGAAGCGCTGGTTTCGGTCGACGTCAACTCGGCGCGCGCCACCAAGGGCAGCGACGTCGAACAGACCGCCTACAACACCAACCTCGAAGCCGCAGACGAAGTCGCCCGCCAGATGCGTCTGCGCGACCTCGGCGGCCTGATCGTCATCGATTTCATCGACATGGAAGAGCCCAAGCATCAGCGCGAAGTCGAAAACCGCCTGCGCGATGCCCTGCATCACGACCGCGCCCGCGTGCAGACCGGCAAGATCTCGCGCTTTGGCCTGCTCGAGATGTCGCGTCAGCGCCTGCAGCCGTCACTCGGCGAGACCAGTTACACGCCCTGCCCGCGTTGCCACGGTACCGGCCATATCCGCGGTACCGAATCGTCAGCGCTGCACATCCTGCGCATCCTGCAGGAAGAGGCGATGAAGGAAAACACCGGCGCCGTGCACGTGCAACTGCCGGTCGATGTCGCGACGTTCCTGCTGAATGAGAAACGCATCGACATCCACACCATGGAAACGCGCCTCAAGGTCAATGTGGTGATGATTCCCAACATCCACTTGGAAACCCCGCACTACACGATTACCCGCCTGCGCCATGACGAACTGAACCTGCGTGACGCCAACGAGCCCAGCTACAAAATGGCGGTTGTTCCGGAAAGCGAAGCCATTTACCAGACCGCTCAGGCTACCGCTCCAGCGCGTCCCGAAGCCGCAGTCAAATCCATTGCACCGCCACAGCCGGCACCGGTCGAGCGTCCGGTTGTGCCCGCTCAACCGCAGGCGGAGTCCAGCCTGTTCGAGCGCATTTTCGGCTGGTTCAAGAAACGGACTGATGACGCACCCGCAAGCGCTGCCACAACCGAACCGGTTGCCGCCATCACACGCAGCGAACGCTCCAGCGAGCCACGTCGCGACCGCAAGCCCGGCCAACGTCGCGGCAGGGGAGATAGTCGCGGCGAACGGGGTGAGCGCGGCGAAGGCCGTCAATCTGAATCGCGTCAGGCCGAACCACGCCAGAGCGAAGGCCGTGCCGAACCACGCAACGGTGAATCAGCCAAGCCGCCACGCCAGCCGCGTCAGCCCAAGCCGCGGCCCGAAGTTGAAGCTGCACCCCGCGCTGTCGATGCCGCCAACACCCCGAGCGAAGCTGGAAGTGAAGAGAAGCGCGAGCCACGCAGCCGTCGTGGGCGCGGCAATCGCCGTCCGCGCGATGGCCGCCAGGAAGCTGTTGCAAACAATGGGGCCGATGCATCACACGCAATCATCGAAATAGCCGGTTTTCACGCGATCATCGAAATTGCAGGCAAGCCCAAGGCTGCACCGGCACCGGTTGCCCCCACCCAGCATGCGCTGCAACTGGAAACCGCCCCGGCACCACAAGCTGACGCAACACCGCAACCTGGCGCAGTGACAGCCACACCGGCTGCCGTCCTCGCGGAAATGACCAGCGGAACGACCAACCTGCAACAAGTCGAGACTCAGGGCGCAGCCGCCAGTCCCACTGAAAGCGGGGAAAGCAGCCGCCCACGCCGTCGCCGTCGTCCTTCGGCCAAGACTGAAGCAGCCCCGTCCAGCCTGATGCAAGTGGAGACCACAACGCCTGCAAGCGCCACCCCAGTCGAGGCCACGGAGTCCGGGGCGCCGCATCCCACCCGCCGACGCTCACGCCCGCAGGTGAATGACAGCCAGGAGCCGCTGGTACAAGTGGAAACACAATCGCATTAAACTGCGATCGCACAACAACACGGGCCGCACTTGCGGCCCGAGTTGTTTGAAAAGCCGTCCGGCAATGTCTTCTGGGATCAGGTTCCTGAAGTGGCTTTCGCCTGCGTGTCACCGGCAATTTCCCGGATGAGCCCGCGCACCGCGTCCTCGATCATGTCCAGATTTTCCTCGAAGCCCTGCGGCCCGCCGTAATAAGGGTCGACCACATCAAGGTTGGGATACTTCCGGCTGAACGACAACAGCCGCCGGATCTTGCCGTGATACTGCGCCGGCGCACGCTGGATCAGCTTGCTGTAGTTGTCCTGATCCATCACCAGAATGTAGTCAAAGGCTTCAAAATCCGCATCCTCTACCTTGCGCCCACGCAACTGGCTGATATCCACCCCGCGCCGGCTGATTGCCTGCTGCGCCCGCGGATCGGGCGGTGACCCGATGTGATAAGCGTGGGTGCCTGCCGAATCAGTTTCAACAAGCCGCTCAAGGCCCGCATCCTGGATCGTTTTACGCAATACACCTTCTGCCATAGGCGATCTGCAGATATTGCCCATGCAGACCATTAACACGCGTACTTTAGTCATTTTCTTCCACACCAAATAACACTCGTTTGAGTTCCCTTAACTGGTCGCGAAGTTCCGCGGCCTTTTCGAATTCCAGATTTTTCGCTGCATCCAGCATGTCTTTTTCCAGCTTCTTGATTCTTTTGGTTAGCGCCTTGTCATCCAGCAGCTTGTACTCGGCCACGGTCTGGGCAGCCTTGAGTTCCTGGCGGCTCGCATCGGCATCGTACACGCCATCGATGATGTCCTTGATCCGTTTCGTCACACCGCGTGGGGTAATGCCGTGTTCAAGATTGTATGCAGTCTGCTTGATGCGGCGGCGCTCGGTTTCGTCCATCGCCCGCTGCATCGAATTGGTGATCTTGTCGGCATACAGAATTGCCGTGCCATTCAAATGGCGCGCCGCACGGCCGATGGTCTGGATCAGTGCACGCTCGGAGCGCAGAAAACCTTCCTTGTCGGCATCGAGTATCGTCACCAGCGAGACCTCGGGAATGTCCAGGCCCTCGCGCAGCAGGTTGATGCCCACCAGCACGTCGAATTCGCCCAATCGCAGGTCGCGGATGATTTCGACGCGCTCGACGGTATCGATATCGGAATGCAGATAGCGCACCTTGATGCCGTGCTCGGCGAGGTAATCGGTGAGGTCTTCCGACATGCGCTTGGTCAGCGTCGTCACCAGCACGCGCTCACCGATGGCGATGCGCTTTCTCGCTTCACTCATCAGATCATCGACCTGGGTGGCCACCGGCCTCACTTCAACGATAGGATCAACCAGTCCGGTCGGACGCACCAGCTGTTCGACCACCTGCCCGGCGTGCTCGGCTTCATACTTGGCCGGCGTTGCCGAGACGAACACGGTCTGCGGCATCAGCGCCTCGAATTCCTCGAACTTGAGCGGGCGGTTGTCGAGCGCCGATGGCATGCGGAATCCATAATCGACCAGATTTTCCTTGCGTGAACGGTCGCCCTTGTACATGCCGCCAACCTGCGTCACGGTGACGTGCGATTCGTCGATGAACATCAACGCGTCCTTCGCCAGATAGTCGATCAACGTCGGCGGCGGCTCGCCGGGCTTGCGCCCCGACAGATGCCGCGAGTAGTTTTCGATGCCCTTGCAGAAACC
>CAYGMS010000262.1:0-3846 GCA_964350905.1 uncultured Thiobacillus sp.
GGCGACCCCGAGCGTGCCCTGACCCGGCTTTACGCGCTGGAAACCCTGCGCCTGACCGCGCGTATCGCACGCGAGTTGCCGGGGCTGCACCGGCAGATGCAACACTTGCGCAGACAACTCGATCCAGCCTTACCTCAAAGCTGGCAAGCATTCGAAGCCACGCTGTCCCACCACGAGGCCACGCTGGATAACAGTCTGGCCCTGCTGGATGCTGCCTACGCAGCAACGGACTGCCCACAGTGGAGTGATCAGGGCTGCCTGCGACCGGATGCGATTGCCGCCGCCCGTGCCGCCCGGCTGGAAAAGGAGAAGGCCCGGCTACGCATCAAGCTGGCCGAACTGCTGGACGAACACAAAATCAATCAAGATGATCCACAATCCGCATCCGACACGCCACCCGAGTTGAACGTGGAACCGCGCGACGAAAACGGCCAGCTTGATTTCGAGATCACCCTCGACGACGCCCCCATCGCGCCGCCCGATGGCGTCAAGCAACTCCTCACTTCGGTCTATCTGGACTTTGGCGAGATTCCTCCGGACTATCTGACGCCTGCCGGCGACGGCGAATACGACCCCAGTCTTGTCTTCGACCAGCCAGAAGATCCCGATGCCGTGTGGCAAGGCACCTATCACGAGAAAGGTGCCGAGCTGTACCCCGAGTGGGATCATGGCCGCCAGCATTACCGCAAGAACTGGTGTGTGATGCGGGAAAAAACCGTCACCCCGGTCTACGATGCATTTTACCGCGACACGCTCGGCAAGCATGCCGGCCTGGTCAGGCATCTGCGCAGGAAGTTCGAGGCGCTGCGTGACGAAAACCGGCTGGAGAGACGCCAGACCCAGGGCGATGAAATCGATCTCGACGCGCTGATTGAAGCGCTGGCCGACGCACGCGATGGCAGCGAGATGAGCGACCGCCTGTTCATGCACACCCACCGTGCCGAACGCAACATCGCGGTAGCGTTTCTGGTCGACATGAGCGGCTCCACCAAGGGCTGGATCAACGAAGCCGAACGCGAAGCGCTGATCCTGCTGTGCGAGGCGCTGGAACTGCTGGGCGACCGTTACGCCATCTATGGTTTTTCCGGCACCACCCGCAAACGCTGCGAACTGTTCCGTATCAAGACTTTTGACGAGCAGTACGACGACGAGGTGAAGGCGCGCATCTCGGGCATCCGCCCGCAGGAATACACGCGCATGGGCTTTGCCTTGCGCCACATGACCAAGCTGCTGAACCAGGTCGAGGCGAAGACCCGTGTGCTGGTCACGTTGTCCGACGGCCGGCCGGATGATTATTTCGATGTCTATCGCGGTGTCTATGGCGTCGAGGACACGCGCATGGCGCTGCTGGAGGCCAGCCGCACTGGCATTCATCCCTTCTGCATCACCCTCGACCGCGACGCCCGCGATTATCTGCCGCACATGTACGGCGCAGCGCGCTATGTCATCCTGGACGACGTGCGACAATTGCCGCTCAAGGTCACCGACATTTACCGGCGCATCACGACATGAAACAGGACGAATTGAAAACAGGCTATTTCTATAGCAACGGCGCTTATGGCCGCACCTGGGGCGTGCGGCAGCTGGCCGACATCAGCGTCGACCCCGAAACCGGCGACAAGGTGGTTCACTTCAAGGGTGTAGCCGGCACCTGCCGCCGCAAGAAAGGCCATTGCAGCCTGGCGGAATTCGCGCGTTGGGCCAAGTATCAGGTTGCGCTGGTGGAAAATGACTGGAAACGCGTGGGCGGCGAAGAACTGACGCCAGCAGGATCTCAGGAATCCTGATCGGCAGCGGGTAAATCCGCCGTGGGGTCATCCTCAAGTACCACCGCATCCTGCGTAGCCAGATAGTCCATGATCGCGTAAGTCAACGCGCTGCACCCGGTTCCATCCAGCGCCGAAATCGCAAACACCGGCCCGTGCCAGTCATAGTCTTTTATAAACTGCTCAACCACGGCCTTGCGCTCGTCCTCGTCCACCATGTCGATCTTGTTCAGCACCAGCCAGCGCGGTTTTTCATACAGCGCCTGGTCGTATTTCCTCAATTCCTCAACGATGGCACGCGCCTCGTGCACCGGGTCACCGTCCTCCCAGCGCGGCGAAATATCCACCAGGTGCAGCAACACCCGCGTGCGCTGCAGGTGGCGCAAAAACTGGTGGCCCAGCCCCGCGCCCTCTGCCGCACCTTCGATCAGACCGGGAATATCTGCAATGACAAAACTGCGTTCGCTATCTACCCGCACCACGCCCAGGTTGGGGGCCAAGGTGGTGAATGGATAATCGGCCACTTTGGGACGGGCAGCCGATACCGCGCGGATGAAAGTCGATTTTCCGGCATTAGGCATCCCCAGCAAGCCCACATCGGCCAGCACCTTCAACTCCAGCGCCAGTTCCCATTCCTCGCCCGGCTCACCCAGCGTGTGCTGACGTGGCGCACGATTGGTACTGGATTTGAAGTGCTGGTTACCCAGTCCGCCCTTGCCGCCCTTGGCCAGACATACCGTTTGATCGTGCTCAGCCAGATCAGCCACCACTTCGCCACTGTTGATATCGGTGAATACCGTACCAACCGGCACACGAACGATCAGATCCTCGCCGCCCTTACCATAGCATTGCGCACCACGCCCGTTTTCGCCTTTTTGCGCCTTGAAAATACGCTTGAAGCGGAATTCGATCAGGGTATTGATATTGCGATCAGCCACCGCAAACACGCTGCCGCCGCGACCGCCATCACCGCCATCCGGCCCACCCTTGGGAATATATTTTTCACGGCGAAACGATGCACTGCCGTCACCGCCCTTGCCGGCCAGCACTTCAATTTTCGCTTCGTCGATAAATTTCATATTGGACCCAACCTAATTAACTCCGCACAAACAAAAAAGCCCCATCCGGGGACAGGGCTTTCTGGCTGTCGAGCTGAACCTAATTCAAATCAATTCAGGCTGCGACCGGCTCGATGCGAACCATTCTGCGGCGGGCAGCACCCTTGATCTCGAATTTGACCGTGCCTTCAGCCTTGGCAAACAAGGTGTGATCCTTGCCGATGCCAACGTTGTCGCCAGGATGGAACTGGGTGCCGCGCTGACGCACGATGATGTTGCCAGCCAGAACCAGTTCGCCGCCGTAGCGCTTGACGCCCAGACGTTTCGATTCCGAATCGCGACCGTTACGTGAACTACCGCCTGCTTTCTTGTGTGCCATGTTATGTGCTCCTTATGCAGTAATGCCGCCGATTTGCACTTCAGTGAAGTGCTGGCGATGGCCCTGGCTCTTGCGATAATGCTTGCGACGGCGCATTTTGAAAATCTTGATCTTGTCGCCGCGAGCCTGGTTCAGCACAGTGGCTGTAACCGTGGCGCCTCGCAACATGGGCGCGCCCATCTTGATGTCGGCACCATCGCCCACCATCAACACTTGGTCAAAGGTGATCTCGCTGCCGATTTCGGCTTCGAGTTTTTCAATTTTAAGTTTGTCACCGGCGCACACGCGATATTGCTTGCCGCCGGTTTTGATGACTGCGTACATGGGGGTCTCCAACCAATACGAACCCAGGAAAGCGCGAGATTGTAGCGGTGTCCTCGGCACAAGTCAAACCATTCGGCAGGTCATTTGAAGATATGCGCGGCCGTGAAAAACTGCCGCAGGGCTGCTACCATTGTGGGCTTAGCCAATAACCAGCCTGAATCGTGTCTCTGGAGAGCCTTCAATCCTATCTGGCCGACGACATGCATGCCGTCGATCAAGTCATTCGCCAAAGTCTGTATTCCGACGTGGTGCTCATTCGCCAGGTTTCCGAATACATCATCAACAGCGGCGGCAAACGACTGCGTCCCGCGCTGGTGCT
>CAYGMS010000263.1:0-3826 GCA_964350905.1 uncultured Thiobacillus sp.
CTACGAACCAAGGGGTCAGGAGTTCGAATCTCTTCCGGCGCACCAATCTTTCAAGGGGTTAGCTCAGGCTAGCCCCTTTTCTTTTTGCTCTGCCAGCAACACGCTGGCCGCTTCTTATTACTCCGCCAATAGACTTACACTACGCAGTTGGCAAATCAGGCCATCGGGGCTGTTGCGGTACCGTTTTCGGGACACCGTCCTTTGGCCGCAATACGAAACCAATAATTGCTTGAAAGCAGGATGGTTATGCAGGATCACTATGAAAAACTGGGTATCTCGCCCAGTGCAACAGCGGATTCGATCAAGGCCGCTTACCGAAAAAAAGCCGCGCTGTATCATCCAGACAAGAACCAATCAACGGATGCGCCCATCCGCTTCCGGGAAGTTCAGGAGGCGTATGAAGTGCTCACCGACGCAGAGCGCCGCAAGGCTTACGACGATTACCGGCAACGCAGTCTGATCGAAGATCCTTTGCTTGTCGCACGGGAAATCTCGGGCAAATATATTGAGGATGTACTGAGGTGAAAAAGTCGCGTTATTTTTCCGATATCTTCCAGAGCTACACTGCCGAGATCGATGATCTGGTGACGGACTCCGAAGGCAAGTCGGTGCTGCAAAAACGCTTGAGCGAGAAACGGCGTGAGATGGATGCCATCCTGCCGATGATCGAATTCAGCCCGGAAATGGTAGCCGTTGTGTTCTACGGGGCATTTGGCTTCAAGTCTCTTGCGACCATGCAGCGGATTGTACTGAGCGAGCCGGGCGATGCCGGTTTCCCTGAATGGGCTGAACTGGAAAGCGAGCTGACGGTGGCCGAGTGGGCAAAGCCGCTCATCGAAGCTTCGTTGAAAGCTCAAGGCGGCGACCCCTTTCTCGTCACCACTGCC
The DNA here is from genome assembly GCA_964350905.1 of uncultured Thiobacillus sp. Taxonomy (GTDB): domain Bacteria; phylum Pseudomonadota; class Gammaproteobacteria; order Burkholderiales; family Thiobacillaceae; genus Thiobacillus. The sequence continues at coordinate 888 of CAYGMS010000263.1, forward strand.
GCGCTGGAGTTCCTGCGCAGCAAGGATACATTCTCAGCACCCGTCCTCGAACCCGAGACTGACAAAGAGCAGAACGACGAAGGGGAAGAGGACGATGGCGATGGAATGGGTGATTTGAATGAGGCAGGCGCGGACTGGCTCACCGAGCAGGGATTTGATCCGCTGGATCGCTAGGTACGACTATTCATCCAGCCACAACTATTCATAAAGAAGGACACGGCATGCATCCGGTTGTTTTGAAATCTTCACAGTTGATTCTTGCAGGCGATATCGTCGGTGCCGAGAACGCGCTGGTGGCCATTGCCGATCAGCATGGCGATCACGCATTGGTGAGCATCCTGGACGAGTTGCAGCCCAAGGATCTGCTTGCGGTCATGCGCGAATTTGATTCCTCCAAGGAATCGATCGTGAACATGCTGGTCACGCCCGAGCAGTTTGCGCGCTCGATCATCCTGGAAAAAAAATACGGCGAGCGGACAAGCGAGCGGCTTCGCGCCATGATCAATGCAGTCATATACCGCGATGCCGATACCGTGCACGAATACCTTGAGGCAATCGGCGACATAGAGGGCGGCAGTGAAACGCTGGCCGACTACTTTGCCGATCATTACGACGAAGTGTTCAGTTTTGCCTCGACAGGGAGCTTTGTTCCGCAACTCGATCCCGATTCCGATGCCAAAACCCACAATACCTGGCTCATGGAAAAAATCGAGGAAATCGATCACGGCCTGGCTTTCGGCAACTCCATCGAAAACTCACGCCCCGTCCTGTCCCGCTCGGAAGTCGCTGATGGCGACTGGATGGAAACCGCGTGGATACTCCAATACGAGTTGCCCGATGCGTTCGGGGACATGATGATCACGCTCCGCGACCGTGCCCAATCCATGCTGGAACTGGCTGATGCGGCCTCGATTCCTCCGCCCATGGATAGCGAAGCGTCCACGACCGACGAAGAAGAGTCTGCCATTTAAGGGCAGGATGCATGACAACCACTTTGACTTCACTTGCAACAGTCGACAATCGACCCTTTTTTGACAAGGCGTTGCAAGTCGGCGTCACGCAGGGAATCATCACGCCCGATCGGCTGCAAAGTCTGCAGGAGGAGTTCTCAAAGGGTATTGTCCAGATCGCCAACTTTTTTGGTACAGCCTATTTGCGGCCGGAACTCGAACTCGCGCTGCGCCGCATGGTGAATCTGGTCAGCCTGCATCTCGAGGACCTGTCGGGTGGCGACATTCAGGTTGCGGCTGCATCCTTGCGAGACCAGACCTTGCTGTCACACTCCAAGGCAGGCTCAGACATGATCAAGCGACTGCATGCGATGCCGGACAGTACGCTGATTATTGATAACCCGGTTTCAGTGGAAAGCCAGCGTGCCTATCTCGACGAGAAGACGGCGTCGGACACCGCTTCATTGGCTGAATACCGCGCAGAGCTTGCCGAGCGTCTCGACAACCAGAACACGATTGATTTCGCGTTCTGGCTGGCCAGGAACATGGGGGCGTCGCGCAACGATATCGATGATGCGGACTCGCTGATCCGAAGCGCCATGCTGGTCTTTTTTGCCGATCCAGCCGAACTGAAAATTCCGACCCGCTCGGACTTTGTCCGGCTGGTCAAGGCAGCCAAAAACACGAAAGCAACGTTCAACGATGCCCGCCTGAGAAGCATGCTCAGGGAAGCACCAACCGAATTCCAGCGCTTGGCACAGCGTGCGATGAAACATTTCATCGAGACGGACTTGCCCCGGATTCGGGCGTCATCCAGTACGGCCGACAAATTACTGTACGGAAATTCCGGCGTCATGTATTTCGTCAACGAGAGTCTGGACGACGATGTCAGGGAATATGACCGCCTGGTCGCCAGAGAATGGGATCGCGTGACGAAAGGCGAAGCAGATGACCCGGCGGTCGTCGCCACGGTGCTGTTTTTCGTTGCAACAGGTCTGCCTCCCAAGGCCTCTATGCTCCTGCGCGAGGCCAAAGCAGTCATCCAGCATTTCCGCACCAAGGGCTTCGACTCCCAAGCCGTCATCCAGTTTATCGACGACCATGCGCCTGAAGCAATTCGGGAAGATCTACAAAAAGCCTGGACAGATGATCTGAGCCGCGAAGCTGAAGAGCAGTTGAGTGACAGTGATCCTAGTTGGCCTGACACGCACATGGAACGCGCTCTTGAATACGTGCGGAAAACCTGCGCGGTCACCTGGAAGGCGCGACGGCGCTGACTGCCCACCCTGCCGCCTGTTCAAGGGGTCAGCCTAGGCTGGCCTTTTTTTTGGTGCGCCAAACCGAGGCTATGTGGCAAACCTGCCGGGCCACCCAGCCATTTGATCAAACTCAGGACGTTGCCGCCTGCATCCTGCCGATAACGATGCCTTGGGTGACGGTCATGAAACACGCTGTCACAAGCTGTAGCAGCCGTGGCAACAACAGGAAACGTCGGGCCTGGATACTTCATCCGCCACCAGTGGAATCAAAGCCTTGGTGGTAATCGCCATTTATCCATTCACGTATTAAAGGAACAACATCATGACCCAATCAAAATCCACTCTTGCAATTTTCGCCGCCATTATTGCCCTGGGCGCAACGCTCGATGCCCAGGCCCGTGGTCAAGGAGGCGGCCAGGGCGGCGGACAAATGGGGGGCCAGGGATCAGGGCAGATGGGCGGCCAGGGCAAAGGCCAATCCGGCGGTCAAGGCATGAGCCATCAGCAAAATGCCCAGGGTTCCGGTGAAATGACGCGCGAGCGTACCCGGACACGCGACATGTCGCAGAACGCCACGCCGGACATGCAACGAGACATGGCCCAGCGCCGTTCCATGCGTCAGGAAAATCGCCAGACTCAGCAGACGGCGCCTGCAGATGGCGTGGTTACAACGCAATAAACCTGACAATCCGTGGCAGGCGGGTGTGCCCATCCGCCTCAACCTGCCACA
>CAYGMS010000264.1:0-1569 GCA_964350905.1 uncultured Thiobacillus sp.
TTCGCAATGCGGAGGTCGGGAGTTCGATCCTCCTCCTCTCCACCACATTCACCCAAATCGCATACGCTCATCCACGTACAGTGCGGCCTGTCAGGACCATAAGAATGGCGCATTATTTCCACTCAGGTAGTGGTCACACATTGCAGCTCATGATCCTGAGTGCTTTCCAATAACACGATGGATTTTCACCCCCGTTTTTCCTACTCGCACGCCATGGTTCGCCACCTCGGGCTGATTGAATCCGCTCGCGCCGTGGTGAACGTGCTACCGCTCCCGCCCGATCAGGAACTGCGACTACGTCAAACCGCGCGCCAGCGGGCAACCCGGCACTCAACTCGCATAGAAGGCAATACGCTGAACCCACAGGAAGTCGGGCAGGCGGTAGTGGCCATCGGCAAAACCCAGACCGAGATGCAGCAGGAAGTACGCAACTACTGGCGCGCGCTCGAATGGATCGAGGAACAGCTCGAAGCCAACCGGCAGCCTTCAGAAGAATATATCCGCGAGTTGCACAGCATAATTCTGGTACGCGGCACCGGGCGGCGCGGGATACGCAGCGATTACCGCAAGGGCGAATGCCCGGTAGTGGATTCCGCCACGGGCCGGATCGATTACGCGCCCCCCATGCCGCGCGACGTGCCAGTGCTCATGCGCGACTTGGTTAAGTGGTGGCGCAGCGGCGAAGCTGCCGAACTGCCCGGGCCGGCACGTGCCGGCCTTCTGGCACACCGTTTTGTCAGCATCCACCCGTTTGGCGACGGCAACGGGCGCACCGCCCGCGCACTGGCGACAACCGAACTGTGGCGCAGCGGATACGACATGCGCGGATTCTTGTCGCTGGAAGAGCACTACACCGCCGACCTCAACGCCTACTACGACAATCTGCAAATGCGACTGCCCGTCAATTTTTACGATGGCCGTCACGATCCCGACCATAGCCAATGGCTGGGCTATTTTCTGGCTACCATGGCCCGCGCCGCCCACAACCTCGAACAACAGGCCGTCTCGCTTCATGCGCCCGAGCAACGCGAAGCGCCCCCTTGGGAGTCGTTGCGGCGCGTGCAGCAGCAACTGCTCAACCGACTTTTGTTGCGTGGACTGGAAGAAAGTACGGCGACCATGGCATTCAGCCCCGGCGACATGAGGGCATGGTTCGGCATATCCGCGAACACCGCGCGGGACTGGCTTGCCAAATGGCGCGCCGAAAACTTTGTTCAGCCGCTGCGGCCAGATGCCGAGCGGGTGCGCGCCTATGAATTAACTGAAAAATGGGAGGCCTTAGTCAAGATGACCTTGAATAACGCAACCGTTAACACAAGCCAAAACGGCCCATAAAAAACCAATTTCAATATAAAACAATAGCTTACGATTATTTATTTATGATTTAACACAAGCCATGGTCGATCATTAAGCATAATTAGCCTAACGGGCATGGCGAAACGCCGCCCCAGATAATGAAACAGCGCTTAGCCATGCCCATGCTCAACAGGATCGGCAAAGGAGTCCTCGTCAAACATCACAAGAATGTACCGTTCCGCCTGCTGGAATCCCATGGCATCGAATGGCGCT
>CAYGMS010000264.1:1669-3825 GCA_964350905.1 uncultured Thiobacillus sp.
TTTTGCAATGCGGTCATTTCCGAGATTTCGAAACGAAGCTGGGCATGTTGGCCCGGATGGTCCTGCAGCACGGCCTCGATCTGATTGGCCAGATGTTTGTCCTGCACCGTCTTGGCCGAAAGATTGACCGACACCCAGACGCCCGGACTTGATTGTTGCAGCGGCGTGATCCTGCGTATCGCCTTGCGGATCACCATGAGGTCGATGACCGAACTCAAATTGGCCCGCTCGGCCGATTCCAGAAACAGGCCGGGAGAGATCAGGTGGCCTTCGCGGTCTTCCATGCGCAACAAGGCTTCATAGCCGTCGGTCTTGCCTGTCGCGAGATTTAGCAAGGGCTGGTACAGCAACAGGAACTGGTCGTTGTTCAAGGCGCGACGGATGCGCGCTTCCCATTGCAAATGCGCCTGCACGTGCTGGATTTCCGGTACGGTTCCCCCGTAAATCCGCCAGCAGCAGCGGCCCGCTTTTTTTGCTTCATACATCGCGGCGTCGGCACAAATGACGAGCTCATGCGTGTCACGGGTATGTTCGGGTACGGAGGCGAGACCAAGGCTGATGGATGGCTGAAAGGATTCCGCGCCGAAAGAAAAACTCGCCTGGGCAAAGGCAGCGAGCACCTTGTTGGCGACATACTGGGCCTGTGCCCCGGCGGTTTCCGGCAAAAAGGCCACGAATTCATCCCCGCCCCAGCGCGCGATCATGTCCGTGGTGCGCAGGGTCCGGCTCAGCAAGGTCGCCGTAGCCGTCAGACAGTGGTCGCCGGCCTCGTGCCCGAAGGTGTCATTGATGAACTTGAATTTATCCAGGTCAAGAAACAGCAAGGTGCCTTGACGGTCGTACCGCGCCGAATACTTCATCCAGCTATCCAGTGCGTCCTGAAAGCGGCGGCGATTCAACAAGCCCGTCAGCGCATCGTGGTCGGCCATGTGGCTGATCAATTCATTGGCTTTGCGTGATTCCTCGAGTGCGGTGCTTAATGATGCGGTCTTGTCATGAACCTGCTGTTCAAGCGAATCCGCAAAATAGCGGATGCGGTCCTGCCGAACACCTGCAATACGCGCAGCCAGCCCCAGAAACAGTGGTGCCGTATCGATCACATACAACAACACATTGCCGTGAGCCCGCCGGATGATTTCAACCAGCGTGCCTGCCGAGCCAAAGTCTTCCACCAGCAACAGAAACAGGATGGAAAAGGCGGGAAAGCACAATCCGAATGCCGCCCCGTAAAACGTATATTTATTCGCCTCGCTCCAATTTTTCATACTCCCTCCAAATTCGCTCCGGATTATTCATTTATTAATTTTCCTGATTTTAATCAGATTCAAGAGCAAACAATCCTAATTTATTGTTCTTAATATGATTGTTGTGTGCAATTGTGTCTGTTTTTTGCCCGGACTGACGCTTAAGATTCGATGCCTGTTCGCCAATTCACCACTGATTTTCGTGCCTTGCTGGCGCCGCAAATTTAACTATGGCTTGGCAGCTATCCTCTGATCGGACTCGTTCGCAACCCTTTCAGCCGCATGGCTTCGTTGACAGGAGCAAACATTGCCCCAGACGCCAGACGGGATTAAAATGCCGAACTTTTCGCCAATTTTTTTGTTTGCGGCCTGTCTGAGGCAGGCCGTTGTTGCCTGAGCACACAGAACCATGGATCGACAACGCTGGCTGGACGGGACGCTGTATTCGCCCGATTTTGAACAGGATAGCTGCGGCTTCGGCCTGATTGCGCAGATGGACAATCAGCCCAGCCACACGCTGGTGCAGAACGCGATTGGCTCGCTGGCCTGCATGACGCACCGCGGGGCGATTGCGGCCGACGGGCTGTCGGGTGACGGCTGCGGCCTGCTGTTCAAGAAGCCGGATGCATTCCTGCGCACTGTGGCAAGCGAAGCCGGCTTTACGCTGGAAGAACTGTATGCCGCCGGATTGCTGTTCTTGTCCCGCGACAAGGCAGCACAAGACTCTGCGCGCGCCACACTCAAAACCGAACTCGAAACACAGGAATTGATCGTCGCCGGTTTCCGCCTGGTGCCGACCGATGCCAGCGTGTGCGGTGAGTCCGCGCTGGAATCGCTGCCGCATATCGAGCAGGTATTTGTGAATGCCCCCACGGGCATGAGCGAAGACGACTTCGAACGCAAGCTCTACAT
>CAYGMS010000265.1:0-3795 GCA_964350905.1 uncultured Thiobacillus sp.
TGTCCGGCACGATGCCCTGCGCCTCCAGCGACTTGATCACACCAATGTGGGCAAAGCCGCGCGCCGCCCCGCCGCCCAGCACCAGCGCCACCTTGACGGGGGGCTTGGGAGTTACCACGGGCGTTGACACAGGTGGCGCCGGCGGCGGGGTCACACAAGCGGAAAGCAGAACAGCGAGCAACAGGGTGGGCAGGTGGCGCATGAGAAAACCGGTCTTGGATTGAAGACTGAATTATGGGGGGTGGCGATTGAACCGGCTATAGGTCCGTCGCACCGATTACAGGGATGGCAGACAATAGCGCCATGACAGTGAACTCCATTCCGGCATTTCAGCCACTGACTGGAATCTATGAACCCTCCGCGATCCGGCAACTTCCAGACGGACGTTTCCTGGTGGTCGAAGATGAAAAGCAGCATCCATTCAGCCTTGTCACCCTCCACCCCGATGGGCGCGTCAGCAGCGTTCCACTGAGTACGCAGGTGCAAGGTGACAGCGGTGGCTTTCGCAAGCCGGATGATCTTGAAGGCATGGCGCTCGACCGGATGGGGAACATCTATGCCATCACCTCTCATTCGCGCGACGGTGATGGCGACCAGAAAAAATCCCGCAACAAGCTGGTGCGGTTCCGGATCGTGACCGACCGCATCACCGAACCTCTGGTCACCAAAGAACTGAAACCTGCCTTACTGGCAGCGCACCCGACACTGGCGGCGGCCGCAAAAATACGCGACGGCAAAGACAATGAAGGGTTCAACATCGAGGCGCTGGAAATCAGCCCGGGCCAGCAACATCTGTTGATCGGTTTTCGCAGCCCGTTGCTCGACAACCAGACCATCATCGCAAGTGTGGAGAATCACACTGCAATATTTGAAGCCGGTGCCGCACCTCAAATATCAAGCATGCTGATCACCCTGGACCTGGATGGGCACGGCATCCGTGGGCTGTGCCACGCCCCCGCGCTCAATGGATACCTTATTATCAGCGGACCCGCGTCAAGCGAACCGGTTCAGTTCCAACTCTGGTTCTGGAGCGGCCAAGCCTGTGAACCGGCACGTCGCGTAAGCGTTCCCGGCCTGCCCGATTTTGAACATGCTGAAGGGGTATGCCCTGCTGTCATCGATGGGCAGCCACGAATCGTCATCGTCATCGTCAGTGATGGCGGCAGCAGGAAGGCAGAACGCTATGCACAGTTTCTGCTGCTCGATCCGGCGCAACTGCAAATAGAACCCTGATTACCTCTTATAACCTGGTACGTAAATGGCTCAAGTCGGCCAGAGGCGGTCGTTCGACAAAACTGCACCAATTGTCGACAATTAATAATTAAGGCTTAAAGCCTGACTGTGTGGACGGTACATTCCATTCATCACTGATGATGTTCGAGGCATATCTGTGTAGGGTTCTGAGATGACAGAAGCAGATCATGAGAATCGCTGCCCGCTGAGCGCGGTGGACCGCCGACTTGGAGACCTGCACCGGCATTGGCATGAGGCTGAACGCGGATATTTTGACCCTGAAAGCTTCAGGGTCGCGATCCAGACCGCGATTCAGACACTGCGCACCGTCACCTTCATTGTTCAGAGTAACAAGCGGCTTTTCAGTAATTTCGACCCTTGGTATCAGTCGTGGCAAGATAAGCTGCGCGCTGACCCTTTGATGCGCTGGATGGTGGATGCACGTAACAAAATCGAGAAACAAGGCGATCTGGAGGCGCATAGTTTCGTTCGAGCCGAGATTGTGGCGTCCTATTACGAGGAAGGGCCGCGCATGGAAGTCCCGGCTGAACTATTTCAAAGCCCAGCTGAACTGATCAGCAGCATTCCCACCGAAGAATTAAGAAAGCATGTTTTCAAGGATGGCATCCTGCGCATTCAGCGGCGCTGGGTTGAAAACAGCTTGCCGGACTACGAGCTTTTAGACGCTGTGGGGATTACCTACGGGAGAGTCGCCGAGTTAGTGGCTGACGCTCATCGGGAACTAGGCCTGGAACCGCCTAACACGATAGTCGCCGACATAAACCGCACACATGGTGAAGAATCGCGAGGGGGAAGACTGCCCTGCATGATCGGCCACGGCGACGCCCGCATTCACAATGTGTGGCTCGCGACGGGTCAGACAATGGAAATTGAACAGAAAACAGTCGAGTTCGACAGGGAGCATGCGGAAAGCGTCGCGGGCAAGTATGGACTTGATCCGAAGAAAATGTTCCCTTCAACAGACCCTGCACCTGAAGCAACGTTGAACGAGCTGTTCGCTACTGCCAGAAAAATGTTTTTCGTGGATGGCCATCACGACACTATTGCGATCCTCCTCAGCGGCACACTGCCCGTAAAATTGATGCAGCTGGCTATTCAGGAGCATGGAGAAAAGTACCTTATCATGAGGATGCTTGCAAACGAGGTGATCAAGTACGGTGTGGATGGGGTGATCATCATCAGTGAGGTCTGGAGCGCCACCTATGATCCGAGCAAACCTTATCGCCGTGCGGTAGATGCACCTGAAAGAAGTGAACTTCTGTCAGCTACCCTCGTGACCAAAACCGGTGATCCTGTTCAACTAGTTGCGCAGATTAAGCGCTCGGGCAATGACGTGACCCTTGGGGGCACGGACACGTTACGGGATCAGGCGCAAGTTGCTTTCGCTCCAATCTACGCTGCATGGGGACGAGAGGTACCTAACGCTTGGATAGAAGCGATGAAGAACGGTGCTCGGGATGGAGCATCTGGAGACGACGCCACGACATAGACGTGATTATTGGATGAGCATCCGCTTTGAAGAAGGCCTAAAGACCGCTCCGGGTCGCAAGCCGTCCTTTTAGCTCCTCAGCTCACCAACAGCAAAAACACCAGCAACAAATTCAGCGCAATCGACGCTACCGCGACCAGCGGCCAGGCACCGGCTTGCGAGCGTTCGATGAGTGGGGCGCGGCGGCGCAGCAGCGGGCTGGCTTCGCCGCGTTGCAGGGCAAGCAGCATTTCTTCGGCGGTTTCAAACCGGTCTGCAGATTCGCGGGCCACGGCTTTCAGCAACACGGTTTCGAGCCAGGGCGGCAGGTCGGGGCGGGTGCGCGCAGGTGGCACGGGCTCGCCGAACCGGGGATGCTGAAACGGTTCTATTTCGCCGTAGGGATATTTGCGGGTGAGCAGGTGATAGAGGGTGGCGCCAACGGCATAGAGATCGGTTTGCACATCTGCCTCGTCACCATTGAACAGTTCGGGTGCCATGAAGCTGGGGGTGCCGGGCTGGGCGTAGTCTTCGCGCGTATCGAGTGTGGGGCAGCGCGCCACGCCCAGGTCGAGGATGCGCAATTTTCCTTCGGTGTCGAGATGCAGGTTGGCGGGCTTGAGGTCACGATGCACGATGTCGAGCCGGTGCAGCGCGGCAATCCCCCTGAGCATGCGAATACCGAGGGTGACGACCTCAACCGGCGAAAAATGCTGGCCGCGATCAAGCTTGTCCTGCAGTGTCGCGCCGTCAAAATAGCGCACCGCAAAGTACAGGAAATTGCGTCCGGGCAAAGGCAGCACATCGGGGAAATAATGCGAGTGTACCCGCTTCAGAAACCACTCTTCGGCGAGCAGGCGGCAGGCGGCATCGGCATCGCCCTGCAACACGGGTTGTAGGGTCTTGAGTGCCCAGCGTTGACCGCTCTGCACATGGCGCGCACGAAAAACCAGGGTGTCGCGCGCACTGTGGATTGCCTCTTCGATGATGAACTCATCGAGCCGCGCACCGGGTTGCAGCTTGCCCGGCAGCGGCAGGTCGTGCACGTCGAGCATCGGCGTCGAAGCGTCGCC
>CAYGMS010000266.1:0-2138 GCA_964350905.1 uncultured Thiobacillus sp.
GGCATCACCTGGAGCTGCGCCAGCAGGAAGGCCTGCGCATTGGCCTGTTGATTGCAGATGGCCAGACGCTGGTGTATTCGCCGACTCCACGGCTGATTGAAGCGGGATCGACCTCCCGAAACAAACCCAACGCATTGGCGATCCCTGCCAACGGCGACATCACGGCTGCCTTGATGCACGCGTGCGCCGCGACAGGTGCAGATGAGAAATCCACGCCCGCACCCCAGCAGGCCGAAATCGGACAGCTTCCGGCGACCCCCGAGGCGGTGGATGCGTCGCTGCAGGCTTTGAAGGAGGTGCCCCCCAAACGCTTTGACGTTGCCCGTATCGAGCGAGTGTTCGAATCGAAGATCCAGTTCGTCGAACTCGAGTTGTCGGGTTACCGGCTGTCGACCAAGAAGGTGAATATTCCCAACGATCTGCTCGTGGGAGAGGACAAGGCACTGAAGGAAAGGCTGAAGAACAGCTTCACGCTTCTGCAGGGCGAACAGGTGCTGGAGGTGGAAATCCCGGAGTTTGATGAAAACCTCGAGCCCGCACGCGATAAGAACGGGCAGCCAGTTATGGTTGTCTGGTCCGAGGCAGAACTCGAAAAGCAGCGCAAAGCGCTTTACAGCGACTTTCTCATTCCCGTGCCGCGATTTGGGCAGGTGATCATGCGCAATCGCCGGCCAACGTTCGACGCCCGACTGAACCGCTTGCGCAAGCAAGTCCAAGCTTTCAAGGAGGCAGTTGAAGAGACGCTTGGCGAAACCTTGATTGATGCCATCTGGACGCTGGCCAAAACCCTGCTTCCCCGGATAAGGCAGAACCTGCCGGCACGTTATTCCAAGTTCCTGCCATCAAACAATCCCAGCGATGAGGTTTTGCTGGAGATGATCGAGAATGATCTGGAGCAGAGCTTTGGTGGTATAGGCGGCCTGTTCAACCCTGTGTTGCGCTGTGTATTCAAGGACGTGACATATGAGTCGATCCGGGACGAGAGTTTCCGCAAGCTGCTCAGTGAGGCTATGCGCAAGGAAGGTGGAGAGGGCGCCGTCCGGTACTTGTTCCCAGAATACGACGCTGCACCAGAGGCAGGCAGACGTCAGGAAGGCTTGTTCCCGGATTGATTTGGGGAAAAGCATAAAAATAAATGGATGAGGAGTTAGGCATTGGCTACTAATAAAAAACGCGACACCAGTCTTTCTGAGTCAGGATCCAGCAGTTATCCGCTTCGGCATGTATCGGTTCGAGTGCCTTGGCATGACGCCGGGTGGAACGGCACTGTCTGCAGTGCGCCGCAACTCAACGGGGCATGCGCCAAGCTCAAGGGGATTGCCGGATCGAAGAACGACGCCCAGGAGGTTGCCGTCGCGGGCCGCAAGCTGGATGAGATCCCGGTCGAGCAATGGCCAGCCTGCGTGAATGAGCGTGGCATGTTCATGGCGCCCATGGAACTGGATGTGATCAAGCGACACGCGCTGGCCAGTCAGAACCCCAAGAACTACGGCCACTTTCGACCCACCCCGCAGCGCTATCCGGCGTATTCGGCTGGAATTGTGCCCTTCCGGTGGCTGATGCGTGAAAACCTTGAATACTACGCAGACACGCTGGATCTGGACGTGACCGCCGAGCGTGAACCGGATCTGGGTTATGCAAGTAACTGGGTGCATGAAGCGACAAACCAGACTGCGCTGCTGGATGGGTTTGCCGGGCATTTGCGAGAAAACGATTCGCTGAGTTTGTTCTATTCCAAGCATGTGCCTTTTGTGGAAGGGACCGGGCGCATTCTGGTCGGTGCGGGGCGCATCAAGCAGATAGGAGATATTTCGGAATACAAACGCGAGGGTGCAGGCCCTGCCGGCATGGTATGGGAACGCCCGGTTCAGCATTCGATTCGGCCCAAGGGCAAGGACGGGTTCTTGATGCCCTATATCGAGATGCTGTCATGTGCCGAGAAGGAATCATCGCTGGATCTGGAGCGGTACACGGCCAAAGCACACGATGAGCACTGGGACGAATTTTCGTACGGTAGCGAGCTGGTAACGCACGACGGCGCCATCGCAGCTCTGCTATCAATGGAAATCGCATTGCAGCGCATGCAGGACGAGCTGGGTATCTCGACCGACTGGCAGCGTGAGTGGATTCATACCGAG
>CAYGMS010000266.1:2148-2493 GCA_964350905.1 uncultured Thiobacillus sp.
GAGTTGGTCCGCTTGTGGAAGGTGCGTGGGCCGTTCCCGGGCCTTGGCGCGGTACTGACCGCATTTGGCTTGCATCGAGGGGTTTTTGTTGCCCATGTGTTGCAGGAAAAGGCGGGTGAAAACGCCGATCCCTGGCCGCAGGTCGAGACGATGTTTAAAGACCCGGCAGCCTTGTTGCCGCAAGCGCTTCGTGCAGATGTTAAGGAGCTGGCACCCACCTGGAAGGGCTTGCCAAGCGAACGTCGCCAGTTTTTGAAGCTGATCAGCCGTTTCGAGTTAACGGTTGAGCAGGCTGAAAATCTGTACGAGGAAAATTCACGCAGAACTCAGGGCTGGGGCGGAACG
>CAYGMS010000266.1:2503-3766 GCA_964350905.1 uncultured Thiobacillus sp.
TCGCCAATCCCGACCGCATTTATGAAGTGAGCCGACACGATCCAGAAGGCATCAGGTTACTGGCGGTGGATCGGGGTGTTTTTCCGGATGACGCGATCCGTCTGAAACATCCGTTGGATAAACCATCGTGTCTGGATTCGGCAGTGGATCTGCGGCGCATCCGTGCATTCTGTATAGCCGCACTCGAAGAAGCTGCGGCGGCAGGCCACACCTTGCTCTCATCGGGCAGGGTGGTTGAAGCCGTACGCGCCTATCCAGTGCGTCCCGAGTGCCATGTGACAGGCGACATGCTGGCGGCCAGATTGGCAGACATGGCGCCAGAGATCGTGCCGGCTCCTGTAAAGGGTGATACTGGGCTGCAATTGGCGCGTTACAAGACGATTGGCGAGTTGGTTCGCAAACAGGTTTTGGGCAGATTGGGTGGCCAGCGGCATAAAGGCGATGTTGACTGGCAGAAAGCGCTGGCTGCAAAGTTGGGCAAACCCATTGATGCAGAGGACGCACAGGCGCATCAAGAGAAGGTCGCTGGGCTCAAGGAGCTGGCAGAAGCGCGCTTCAGCGTGTTGGCTGGACCGGCTGGCGCGGGCAAGACGACTGTTCTGGGAATCCTTTGTGCGCAACCTGAAATTGCAGATGATGCGATTCTGCTATTGGCGCCAACCGGTAAGGCGCGTGTGCGTATGCAGGAACTGGCTGGAGGGAATGGCGCCAGGGCGCTGACCATTGCCCAGTTCCTCAACCAGAATGGGCGCTACGACGGAAAATCCGGACGCTATGTGCTGAGTGACCGACCCAAAGCCCAGGGATTTGGGACAGTGATTGTGGACGAGTCGTCCATGCTCACCGAGGACATGCTGGGCGCATTGCTGGATGCGCTCCAAGGCGTGAAGCGGTTTATTTTTGTGGGTGACCCGGCGCAATTGCCGCCCATTGGTGCAGGGCGGCCCTTTGTAGACATCATCTCGAAACTACGCCCTGGAAACTATGAATCAATCTTTCCGCGCGTGGCGCCCAGCTACGCTGAACTCACGATCGAGCGACGTCAGGTTGGCGCGGAGCGCCCAGATTTGCGTCTTGCACGCTGGTTCGGCACGGCACCGCCATCTGCTGGCGAGGACGATATTTTTGTCGCCGGGGATAATGAACATAAGACGATTCGATTTGTGGAATGGAAGAATGCTGATGATTTCCAGAACAAGCTTGTGGACGTTCCCCCCCGCGTCAGAATAGTTGTCGCCTCGATATGATCTTGAACTTGGGGGC
>CAYGMS010000267.1:0-3756 GCA_964350905.1 uncultured Thiobacillus sp.
CGGCGCGCGCGCCTACGCCATCATCGAGCAGGGCATGATTTCGCGCCTGATCGAGGCGAAACCGGAAGAACTGCGCGGCTACCTGGAAGAAGCCGCCGGCGTGTCCAAGTACAAGGAACGCCGCAAGGAAACCGAGGCGCGACTGAAGGACGCACGCGCCAACATGCACCGCGTCGAGGACATCCAGCGCGAACTCACAACCCAGGTTGAAAAACTCACCGCGCAGGCCGAAGTGGCACAGCGCTACCGCAGCCTGCAGGCCGACATGACGTTTTCGCAGCACCAGCTCTGGTTTGCGCGCAAGCACGATGCCGCGCAGCAGCGCGCGCGCATCGACAAGGATCTGACCGAAGCGCAGAACCGGCTCGAGGCCGAAACCGCGCGGTTGCGGCACATCGAGTCGCAACTGGAAACCGCGCGCCAGACCCAGTTTGCCGGGCAGGACACACTGAATACCGCACAGGCAGCGTACTACCAGGCGCAGTCCGAAGTCGCCCGCATCGAGCAGACCATGGCGCACCAGAACGCCACCCGCGACCGGCTCTATCGCCAGCAGCAGGACCTGGTCGCGCGCGTGGAAAGCCAGCAGGCGCGCCGCAGCAGCACCGATGAAGCGCTGGTTGAAGTCACCGCACAACAGCCTGGTCTGGAAGCGGTGCTGATGGAAGCCGAAGCCTCGGCCCGCCAGGCCACCGACAGCACCCTGCCTGAGAAAGAGGCCGCATTGCGCGAAGCCCAGCAGGGCGTGGGTGAAGCCCAGCGCGTGGTGTCGCAGGGTGAGCAGGCGCGCCAGGTGGATGAAAACAGCCTCGGCCACACCAAACGCCAGATCGAGCAACTCGATAACCGCCAGCGCCGGCTGGTCCAGGAACAGGCGCAATTGCCGCGTCCCGATGCCGCCGGCCTGTCGACGAAGCAGGTCGAACTTGAAGAACTGGCGCAGACCCTGGCCACCGCCCAGAGCGGTCTCAAGGAAGCCGAAACCGCATTACCCATGTTGGACGCCGCTCGTGCGCAGCACACGCGCGAACTCGAAACCGCGCGCAAGGCGCTGCACCAGACCGAAGCCGAACTCGCCGCACTGAGAAAGCTGCAGGAAAGCCTGAAGGCCGATGAAAAGCTCGGCGGCTGGCTGCGCCAGCGCGGGCTGGATAGCGCGCCGCGCCTGTGGGAAAAGCTGCAGGTCGCCAGCGGCTGGGAAGCCGCGGTCGAAGCGGTCCTGCGCGAACGCCTGCAAGCCATATCGGCCGATGCGCCGCCCGCCTGGTTCAGCGATGCGCCGCCGGCCCGGCTCACGGTATGGAACGGGCAGGGCGGCGGCGCCTCGCCTGCTCCCGAACTGCTTGCCAGCAAGATCGACAGCGACGATGCCGTCGCCCACGCAGCACTCGCCGACTGGCTGGGCGGGGTGTACTGGGCCGCTGATATCGAGGCCGCACACGCGCGCCGGACCAGCCTGCAGCCCGGCGAATGTGTCGTCACGCCGCAAGGCCATGTATTCAGCCGCCACAGCGTCACCTTCCACGGCCCGCACACGGCGGTGGAAGGCATCCTCGCGCGCGGCCGTGAACTGGAAAAACTGGCTGCCGACGCCATTCAACTGCGCGACGAGGTCACGCAACTTGAAGCCGCTTACGCCGACACGCAACAAAGCTACATGGAGCGCCAGCGCGAGGTCCAGGCACTGCGTGCGCAAACCGGCCAGATGCAAAGCCGCCACCACACCGCGCAAATGGAATTGCTGCGTCTGCAGCAGGCGGTGGAGCGGGTGCAAAGCCGGGCCACGCAGATCACCCAGGAACTGGAAGAAGTCACCCATCAAATCGAATCCGAGCGCGCCACGCTGGAAGCCGTGGAAACCCGCCTCAAGGATTACCGTGCCCAGGCCGACGAGGCACGCGACGCCTTGAACGCCGCCCGCCAGAAGCGCGACCAGGCCGACCGCGCCGTGTTCGAGGCGCGCGAACTGCAGCGCGCCGCCGAGCGACGGCATCAGGAAGCGGGCTTTGCGCTCACCACCTGTACCAACAAGCTCAGGGAACTGGGTGAAACCCTGGAGCGGGTCAACCAGGAGATCATGGCCGACGAAACCCGCCTGGCGCAGGCACGCGAAGAACTGGCCCGCCTGCCGGCCGACGCGCTGGATGTCGAACTGCAGCAGGCGCTGGAAACCCGCACCACCTGCGAAGCCGCACTGGCCGCCGCGCGCGACGCGCTGGAAGGCCTGACCACCGAGTTGCGCGCACACGACGAAGCACGGCTTGGCTGCGAACAGGGGCTCGATCCCTTGCGCCGCACCATCGAGCAGCTCAAGCTCAAGGATCAGGAAGCCATGCTGACGCAATCGCAGTTCGAGTTGCAGTTGCGCGAAGCCGAGGCCGACGAGAGCGTGCTCGAATCCGGCCTGGCCGACAGCCCCAAACCCGCCCAACTGCAGGCGCAGATTACCCGCCTGCAGAACGAGATTGCCGCGCTCGGCGCCGTCAACCTGGCCGCGCTCGACGAACTGACCCAGGCGCAGGAGCGCTCCGAATACCTCGCCGCGCAATGCGCCGACCTGCTGGAAGCCGTTACCACGCTCGAAGCCGCCATCCACCAGATCGATCAGGAATCACGCGCACGCCTCAAGGCCACCTTCGACACCGTCAACCAGCACATGGGCGAGATGTTCCCCAAGCTGTTCGGCGGCGGTCAGGCGCGCCTGATACTCACCGGCGAAGAATTGCTCGACTCAGGCGTGCAGGTCTTCGCCCAGCCGCCCGGCAAGAAAAACACCTCGATCCACCTGCTGTCCGGTGGCGAAAAAACCCTCACCGCGCTGTCGCTGGTGTTCGCCATGTTCAAGCTCAACCCGGCGCCGTTCTGCCTGCTCGACGAGGTCGATGCGCCGCTCGATGACGCCAACACCGAGCGCTACTGCAACCTGGTCAAGGCCATGTCCGACCAGACCCAGTTCCTGTTCATCACCCACAACCGCGTCACCATGGAAGTGGCCCAGCACCTGGTCGGCGTCACCATGCAGGAACCCGGCGTGTCGCGCATCGTGGCGGTAGACGTGGAAGAAGCGGTGGGGATGATCGAAGCGGCTTGATTTAGCAGAATTTATTCGTGCCCACCCCGTGTTCCATGTTTTTCCATAATGAACTAGACTAACTCAACTTGGTTTAATTGAGATGGGTATGGAAACGGTCAACATTCACGAAGCCAAAACCCAGTTATCGAAGCTGATCGAACAGGCGATAAAAGGGGACGCATTCATTATTGCCAAAGCTGGAAAGCCTTTGGTCAAAGTGACGCGGCTGGAAGCCCCCACGCCAGACCAGGTTAAAAGACTCGGTTTCATGGCGGGACAAATTGCCGTGCCGGATGATTTCGACCGCATGGGCGGCGAAGCAATCGAACAGCTTTTTAACACTGCAGAATGAAACTGCTGCTCGATACGCACGTGCTGCTCTGGGCAGCGGGTTCGCCCGAGCAACTGTCTTCTGATGCACGCGTCATGCTGGAAGATGCGGATAATGCATTGCTGTTCAGCGCGGCCAGCCTGTGGGAAATCGCCATCAAGCGTGGTCTTGGGCGTGCTGATTTTCAGGTCGATGTCAGAGTATTGCGTCGGGGCCTGCTGGACAACGGCTATATGGAACTGCCCATTACCAGTGAACACACGGTGTTCATTGAAAGCCTGCCCCCCATCCACAAAGATCCGTTTGACCGCATTCTGGTCGCGCAGGCAACGGTCGAAGGCATTACCTTGCT
>CAYGMS010000268.1:0-3733 GCA_964350905.1 uncultured Thiobacillus sp.
GCATCAGGTCGAACGCGCGGTTGATGTCTTCCAGCGGCATGGTGTGGGTGACCAGCTTGTCCAGTTCGATCTTGCCGGCCAGGTAGTTGTCGACGTAGCCCGGCAGCTGGCTGCGGCCTTTGACGCCGCCGAACGCGCTGCCTTTCCAGGTGCGGCCGACCACCAGGTTGAACGGCCGGGTGCAGATTTCCTGCCCCGATCCGGCAACGCCAATCACGGTCGATACGCCCCAGCCCATGTGCGTGCATTCGAGCGCGTCACGCATCACGTTGACGTTGCCGATGCACTCGAATGAATAGTCGACGCCGCCTTGAGTCAGGTCGCGGATGTATTCCGGGACCGAGCCGTTGATCTCGCGCGGGTTGATGAAGTCGGTTGCGCCGAGTGCCTTCGCCATCTCGAACTTGTCGGGGTTGAGATCGACGGCGAGGATGCGCCCGGCTTTGGCCATCACCGCGCCCTGGATGCAGGACAGGCCGATGCCGCCGAGGCCGAACACGGCGACGGTTGCGCCGGCTTCGACCTTGGCGGTGTTCAATACCGCGCCGATGCCGGTGGTGACGCCGCAGCCGAGCAGGCACACCTTGTCCAGCGGCGCTGCGGGGTTGATCTTAGCGAGCGCGATTTCCGGCACCACGGTGTATTCGGAAAAGGTCGAGCAGCCCATGTAGTGGAAGATCGGCTTGCCGTTTTTCGAGAAGCGGCGGGTGCCGTCGGGCATGTAACCGGTCCACACCGTGGCGGCGATCGACTGGCACAGATTGGTCTTGGGCGAGGCGCAGTATTCACAGTGGCCGCATTCCGGGATGTAGAGCGGAATGACGTGGTCACCGGGCTTCAGCGTTTTCACCCCCGGCCCGCACTCCACCACGATGCAGCCGCCTTCGTGGCCGAGGATGCAGGGGAACGCGCCTTCCGGATCGTCACCCGACAGGGTGAAGGCGTCGGTGTGGCAGACGCCGCTGGCGACGACCTGCAGCAGCACCTCGCCCTCACGCGGGCCTTCGACCTCGACCTCCTCGATCGACAGCGGTTTTTGGGGTTCCCAGGCGACAGCAGCGCGAGCTTTCATGGATGGCTCCTTAAATAGGGTGATGAATAGGGGACGCGGCTTAGCCGGTTTGTTGTAACAGTTTCTGGAAGGCGACTTCGAACGATTTGACGCCATCGTCCTGCAACGTGTTGCCAACTGCATCCATATCAATGCCGCACTGTGCCAGTTCGGCCAGCTGGGCGGTGGCCTCGATAATGCCGGCCTCGACCCGCAGTGCGGTCTTGCCGTGGTTGTGCAGTGCAGCCAGCGTCTTGTCGGGCAGGGTGTTGATGGTCTCCTGGCCGATCAAGGGTTCTACATACAGTAAGTCATGATAGTCCGGATTTTTGACGCCGGTGCTCGCCCACAACAGGAATTGCGGGCGCGCGCCCTGCTTCTTCAGTTCGGCAAAGGTCCCGCCGTGAAACAGTGCCAGATAGCGTTGATAAGCCGTCTTGGCCATGGCCACGGCAGCCTTGCCGCGCAGGGACAGTGCTTCCTGCGTGCCTATGGCCGTGAGCTGCGTGTCGACCAGGGTATCGACGCGTGACAGAAACAGGCTGGCCACGGCCTTGCTGTGACGCACATCGGCGCCGGCGTTCGCACGCGCAGTGAGCCCGCGAATGTAGGCGTTGAACACGGCTTCGGTTTGCGCCACCGAAAACAGCAGGGTCACGTTGACGTTGATGCCGAGTATCGTCAAGGACTCGAATGCACTGACGCCTTCGGGTGTGCCCGGTACCTTGACCAGCAGGTTGCGGCGGTTGACCGCAGCCGAGAGCCGCTGGGCTTCTTCCACCGTGCGTGACGCGTCATAGGCCCAGCGCGGTGCAACTTCCAGACTGACATAGCCGTCGTTGCCGCCTGTCGCTTCATACGTGGGCAGCAGCAGGTCGCACGCCGCCTGGATATCGGGAATGACCAGCGCTTCATAACGGCGCTCGGTATCCGGTTCGCTGACTTTCAGGCGTATCAGGTCGCTTGCGTAGTAGGGGCTGGTGGCAAGCGCGTTCTGGAAAATCGAGGGGTTCGACGTCACGCCGGATATCCCGTCTTCGGCGATGAGCTTGGCCAGCACCCCATCCTGAATCAGGCTGCGCGACAGGTTATCCAGCCAGAGGCTTTGGCCGAGCGTGGTGACGTGCTGCGTTGGTTTCATGGGTGACCCTCTTCGGATTAGGAACTGTTCAGAATAGAACACCCCCATAGTAGCAAGTTCATCCGAATAGGGTGATTAAGGCCCGAGACCGCGCCTGTGCTAGACTTCGACGCATTCTCCCGGCTCCGCCGGCCCCATTTGTTTTCAGGTTATTCCCATGTCAGGCAGCTCACTCGGCAAACTGTTCTGTGTCACCGTATTTGGCGAGTCGCATGGTCCTGCGATTGGCTGCGTGGTCGATGGCTGCCCCCCCGGCATGGCATTGACCGAGGCCGATATCCAGCATGACCTCGACCGCCGCAAGCCTGGTACCTCGCGTCATGTCACCCAGCGCCGTGAATCCGACACCGTGGAAATCCTCTCCGGCACCTATGAAGGCAATACCACCGGTACCCCGATTGCGCTGCTGATCCGCAACGAAGACCAGCGCAGCAAGGACTACGGCAACATCAGCGAGACCTTCCGCCCCGGCCACGCCGACTACACCTACACGCAGAAATTCGGCACGCGCGACCCGCGCGGTGGCGGGCGCTCGTCGGCACGATTGACCGCGCCGATCGTCGGCGCGGGTGCCATCGCCAAAAAATGGCTGAATGAACATTACGGCATCGTCGTTCGCGGCTACATGAGCGCGCTCGGCCCGATCGATATCCCTTTCGAATCGTGGGATGAAGTCAACAACAACGCTTTTTTCTCGCCCAGCGCCGCCATCGTGCCCAAACTCGAGGAATACATGGACGCGTTGCGCAAGTCGGGCGATTCCGTCGGTGCGCGGATCAGCATCGTGGCGGATAACGTGCCGCCCGGCTGGGGTGAGCCGCTGTACGACAAGCTCGATGCCGACCTGGCGCATGCCCTGATGGGGCTGAATGCCGTCAAGGGCGTGGAAATCGGCGATGGCATGGAAGTCGCGCGGCAGAAGGGCACAGAAAACCGCGACGAAATCACCCCCGAGGGCTTCCTCTCCAACCATGCCGGCGGCATCCTCGGCGGCATCTCGAGCGGTCAGGCCATCGTCGCCCATATCGCCATCAAACCCACCTCATCCATTCGCCTGCCCGGCCGCTCGATCGACCTGCACGGCCAGCCAATTGAGGTTGTCACGCATGGGCGCCACGATCCCTGCGTCGGCATCCGTGCCACGCCGATTGCCGAGGCGCTGATGGCCATCGTGCTGATGGACCATGCGCTGCGCTACCGCGCACAGTGCGGCGATGTGGCAAGTGGCGTGCCGGTGGTACCGGGCCGGCCAGCCTGACCGCTTTTCGGGCGAACACTGTGGTGGTCACTCCATGATCGCAAGCTGGTTCAAGCGCTGTATGGCGATTGTTCTGCTGGGCCTGTGTGCCGGCTTGCCATCGCTGGCGGCAGAGGCGCCGCCAGCGATGGCGATTATCGATAGTCAAATTGGCGCACACCCGGAGCAGACCGGCGTCTATGTGCTGGATACCGGCGAAGAAGCGTTGCTGGCGCGTGCTTGGCTGGCCGATCATGCGCAACGCTCGATCGAGGTGCAGTACTTCATCTGGAGCACCGACAAT
>CAYGMS010000269.1:0-3715 GCA_964350905.1 uncultured Thiobacillus sp.
TTCCTTGCCGACTTTGTCCATCGCGGCAGCGATGATGTCGCCGATCGAGGAATCGGAGTTGGCTGAAATGGAACCAACCTGGGCGATTTCCTTGCTATTGGTGCAGGCTACCGACATTTTCTTCAGTTCAGCGGTGATGGCGATGACAGCCTTGTCGATGCCGCGCTTCAGGTCCATCGGGTTCATGCCGGCAGCAACGAATTTCATGCCTTCATTGACAATTGACTGAGCCAGCACGGTAGCGGTCGTGGTGCCGTCACCGGCGATGTCGGAGGTCTTGGAAGCGACTTCCTTGACCATCTGCGCGCCCATGTTCTCCAGCTTGTCCTTCAGCTCGATTTCCTTGGCGACCGATACACCATCCTTGGTCACGGTGGGGGCACCGAAGGAACGGTCGAGCACCACATTGCGGCCTTTCGGGCCCAGGGTCACCTTGACGGCATCAGCCAGAATATTGACACCAGCTACCATGCGGTGGCGGGCGGAATCACCAAAACGTACGTCTTTTGCAGCCATGTTTTAACTCCTTAAATCTCTTGAATTCGTCATTCCGGCCTAAGCCGGAATCCGGTTTGATGGGGCTGGATCCCGGCTTATGCCGGGATGACACAGTTGTTTCCGCGCTGAAGCGCGGACACCTGCGTCACTTCTCAACCACACCCATGATGTCTTCTTCGCGCATCACCAGCAGCTCGTCGCCGTCGACCTTGACGGTCTGACCAGCGTATTTGCCGAACAGCACGCGGTCGCCCACTTTGACGTCCAGCGGAATCAGTTTGCCCTGGTCGTCTTTTTTGCCGGTGCCGACGGCGATGATTTCGCCTTGATCAGGCTTTTCGGTGGCGGAGTCGGGGATCACGATGCCGGAAGCGGTCTTGCGCTCTTCTTCCATGCGTTTGACAATCACTCGGTCGTGCAGAGGACGGATTTTCATTGCAAAGTCTCCATTGCGGTAACGTTGGTAAGCGGGCAGCCAAGACTGCCCGAAAATGAGGAGGCGGCGAAGATGCAATTAGCACTCGCCGCCATCGAGTGCTAATAGTAGGGGCGGAGTGTGTCAATTTCAAGCCCATGGACAATTGTCGGTCGCCATTAGCGTTGATGATTTTGTCACCAAAGTTGATAGCCCAGCATCACGCACACTGTGCTTTAACGCATTATCAGATACTGACATCAAGCAAAATCAAAGGGTTACGAAGAAGTTGCCCTGCCTGTGCAATTGGGGCGTCTTCCGCGCAAACCTCCTCTGATTTGCGTTTAATGGAGTCAATTTCTTTTTGTTGCTGGCGCGGTCAGGCCAGGAACGATGGGCAAGATGACCTGCTCGTCCACCCCATGAAAAAGATGCATGGGTTGCTGCAGTTGTGATTCCTGCGATCGCAGCCCATTCAAGGCTAAGGGATCTCTTTACTTTCACCTGTGATCCTAATGAGGCTGTAGTAAAGCCCAAAAAATGGCAGACCTAGTCTAATCTTCTTCTTGCACCCTATTGGGTTAAGGGTTGAATGCAAGCTCTCACACCCCACATTCAACCTATATCTCCCGCGAGCGCGAGGAACAGACAATGACAGAATGGGTACAGGCAACTGTGGTCGAACGCATCCGCTGGAACGATGCGCTGATATCGCTGCGTTTTGAAGCCAAACTGGAACCTTTCGATGCGGGCCAGTTTATTCGTGTGGGGATGGATATAGCGGGTGAACGCATCGGACGTCCCTACTCCATGGTCAATGCGCCCGATGAAACACCGCATGAGATCTATTTCAACATCGTGCACGAAGGCCCGCTCTCGCCTCGCTTGGCGCAACTCCAGCCAGGAGACACCTTTTGGGTCGTGCCCAAGCCCAATGGATTCCTCACGCTGAATGAAATTCCCGAAGCCCGGTACCTCTGGCTCCTTGCCACGGGTACCGCCGTCGGACCTTTTCTCTCCATATTAAAAACGGCTACACTCTGGTCCAGGTTTGAAAAAATCGTTCTGGGTTATTCTGTTCGCACGCGCAATGAACTGAGTTATCAAGAGACAATCCATGAATTGCTGGAACGTCACCCCGCACAATTCCAGTTCGTTCCGTTCATTACCCAGGAACCCGGTGACGGCCATCTGAGTCAGCGGGTTCCTGTCAGCATCGAAAGCGGCGCATTGGAGCAGAAAACCGGCTTGGCGCTGACGCCCGAGTTTTCCCATGTGTTGCTATGTGGAAATTCCGGCATGCTGCAGGATGCCCTGATCAGCCTGGAAAAACGCGGCATGCAACGCCATCGCCGGCGTGAGCCAGGTCATGTCAGCATGGAAAAATATCACTAAGCCTGTCGGTGCACTTGAAGCGCGCCGGATTTGAGTGGGCTCATGGCGACGGACGGCATCGGAGCCGAAATGCCGGCTACACACGGGAGCGCGGTGACCTCACGATCATGCGCGTCCCAGCAGCAATGTCAGAACGACTGCCGAAGCGTCAGCTGATTCGCAGGGAGAGCGCTGCAAGGCCGTTACTGGGATAGACCGCGCGGTGTGGTGTGGCATCTGTGAGCTCAAAGTGTTTTGTTCGTGCGAGCAGTTCTTCGAGTGCCACGCGCATCTCGAGCCTGGCCAGGGGGGCTCCCTGGCAAAAATGGATGCCCTGGCCCCAGACCATGCTCGCTTCGTTGTCACGTTCGAGCTTGACGGCATCCGGGTCATCGAAGGCGCGCGGATCGCGGTTGGCCGCGATCCACATCAGCGCCAGCTTCTCTCCTTTTGGAATGGTCCGGTGCCCAATTTCAACCTCTCGGGTCGTGGTGCGTGGATTGGCGACGAGCGGACCGTCCACCCGCAGAATCTCCTCGATCGCCGCAGGAATGCGCGATGGGTCGCTCCGCAGCTTCTCCTGCAGTTCGGGCGACTTGGCAAGATGCAGGACCAGGATGCTCAACCCGGCCACAACGGTGCCATGCCCGGCTGTCCAGTTACGCAGGACGCTCACGATCTGGTCATCGTCGAGGCGCACCCCGTCAACCTCGGTTCGCAGCAACGCGTCTGTGGCGTCGGACACACCATTCGATGAAGCGCGGTGCATTTCCAGGTTGGCCTTGACGTGCCCCGAGAAGAGACTCGCCAAGGCCTTGCCGACCCCCGGCTCTCTGCTGAAGGCCGCCTGCTGGCTGTCATGCGTCCAGCCGCCGAGGCATTCCCACTGCTTCTCGGGCCAACCGAGCAAGGCGCATAGCGTCTTCAGCGCAAACGGCATAGCGAAGCCATTGATGAACTCCATCTCTTTACTTTCGCCGGCGAGCACCGGTGCCAAGAGATTCGCGGCAATCTCGCGCGCACTTGGCTCGATCCTCGACATCTGCTCCGGATCGTAGTTGGGAGCAAGGGCTTTGCGGTATCGGTCATGACCCGGTGGATCCATGCCGTTCGGAATGGCCAGAAACCGAGATACATTGCTGTATGTCTCCGGATCGGCCAGAACGGTAGCGACGTCTTCATGGCGGAACACCGACCAGCCCATGAATTCGCTGTGTGCCACTGGGCATCGCTCACGCATCTCGTCATATGCCCGGCGCTGGTCCTCCAGGGTCGATGCATGCTGTGGATCCCAGTCATCATGCTGCTCGTCGTTCATTCTGCATCTCCACTACTCAAGCTTGACCCTACCGATTCATGCCGGCGTGATGAGCCGACGCCTGTACGCCCCCTCGACGCCTTTGGGGTAGTGACCGCTGACCGGACGTA
>CAYGMS010000270.1:0-3712 GCA_964350905.1 uncultured Thiobacillus sp.
TCGGAGTTCAGATACGCCATGATGCCGCGCGTGATGTAGACATAGCCACCGGGCAACGCAAACGCGTTGACATCGGGACTGTCGACCACCGTGAAATGCCATTGCAGATTGGGGCGATGACTCTGCTTCGCCAGCCGCTGGCCGACCTCGTTCACGTAGGCCTGCAATGCAGGATTGTCTAGCGCAGCATATTCCTTCAGCACATCCTGGTGCGCCTGTGCGCCCATCTGGATTTCCTGCTGCTCGGACATCAGAACAAAATCCTTGTCACCCGTAACCGGGTTTTGTGCGCAGTGCGTCAGCGCCAAGGCGCCGAAGACGATCACTGCAATGCGGCGAAAAGCGTGGGGATTCAAGTTTGTCTCTTTCTCGGGGGGCGCCCGAAATGATACCGTGGGTTCGGCTTTGAAGCGCGCTGCTGCAAAAATGCAAAAAGCGGCCGAAGCCGCTTTGATTTGCATTACGCAACGCGCAATTTCTTACTTCATGCCGTAACGCTGGCGGAACTTCTCGACGCGGCCAGCCGTATCGACGATCTTCTGCTTGCCAGTGTAGAACGGATGGCAGGAAGAACAAACTTCGATATGCAGTGCATCCTTGCCCAGCGTGGAGCGGGTTTTGAACGTGTCACCACAAGAGCACGTCACGGTCACTTCTTTGTAATCGGGGTGAATGCCGGCTTTCATGGCAATTCCTTAAAGGGTAAATTTGGAAGACTCGGGAGTATAGGGGATCAGCCGGACGGAATCAAGCCATCCCGCTTTCCCCCGAATGTCGGACATGGCCGGGGAAAACCCCATGGAAAACTCCAGTTCGCTCGTGAAATACCCGTTGATACTTGAACTTGCCATATTCCATGGAGCTTTTCGTCATGATTAACGGTTTCACTTCGGATGCACTGGTTTTGTTTGGCGCCACGGGCGACCTGGCCCGGCGCAAGATTTTCCCCGCCTTGTACGCCATGCTGCTGCACGGCCGCACGCTGCCGCCGATTGTCTGCGTGGCCCACTCCCCCGGGTGGGATCTGGAAAAAGTCCGTGCCCACGCCCATGACGGCATTGCCCAGTTTGGCGGCGGCGTGGACGAATCGGTATTTCGCAACCTCTCCAGTTTGCTGACCTACATCAACGGGGATTACGAAAACCCCGCCACCTTCGAGGACTTGCGCCGCGCGCTTGAGGGCCGCAAACGTCCTCTGCACTACTTTGCCATTCCGCCGTCGATGTTTCCCGTGGTGGTGCGCGGACTGGCAGGCGCCAACTGCACCGAAAACGCGCGCGTGGTGGTTGAAAAACCGTTTGGACGCGATCTGGCGTCGGCCCGCTCGCTTAACGCAACCCTGTATGAAGCGTTGCCGGAATCCAGCATCTTCCGCATCGACCATTACCTCGGCAAAGAGGCCGTGCAGAACATCCTCTATTTCCGCTTTGCCAATTCCTTCCTCGAACCGATCTGGAACCGCAACCACATCCGGCAGATTCAGATCACGATGGCAGAGTCGATCGGAGTGGAAGGGCGCGGGCGTTTCTATGACTCCATCGGTGCGATCCGTGACGTCCTGCAGAATCACCTGTTGCAGGTGCTGGCGCTGCTGGCGATGGAGCCGCCTCTGGGAACCAGCGCTGAAGCCATCCGCGATGAACAGGCCAAACTGCTCAAGGCCATCCGCCCGCTGGAACCCGGCGACATCATTCGCGGACAATACGAAGGGTATCGAAATGAAGAAGGCGTGGTGCGCGGATCCGACACGGAAACCTTCACTGCCGTGCGCTTCTTTGTGGATTCATGGCGCTGGGCGGGCGTGCCCTTCATCGTCCGCACCGGCAAGAAACTGCCGATCACGACCACCGAGATTCGTGCCGAATTTCAGTTGCCGCCGCAGCGCGTATTCGCCCTGTCCGAAGCCGGACCGCTGGCCACCAATTATCTGCGCATGCGCCTGTCGCCCACGGTATCGATCGCGCTGGGTGCGCGCACCAAAAACGCGGGGGATCGAATGGTGGGGCGACCGGTGGAGTTGTATGTCTGCAATAACCACCCGGACGAGATGAGCGCCTATGAGCGTCTGCTCGGTGATGCGCTGGATGGGGAAGCCATGCTGTTCGCGCGGCAGGATGCGGTGGAGGCGTCCTGGAATGTGGTGGAGCCGGTACTGTCGCATCGCGACCCGGTGTATCCCTATGAAGCCGGCACCTGGGGGCCGCAGGAAGCGGATCTGCTGCTTGCCGGTGGACGCTGGCACAACCCGCGTCCGCCGCAAAGCTGACGGCTTGCGCCTTAGCCTCGGCGCATGGAGTCGAAGAACTCGCTGTTGTTCTTCGTTGCACGCATCTTGTCGAGCAGGAATTCCATCGCTTCCATGTCATCCATCGGATACAACAGCTTGCGCAGCACCCACACCTTTTGCAGGATGTCGTGCGGCATCAGTAATTCTTCGCGGCGCGTGCCGGAGCGGTTGACGTTGATCGCAGGGTACTGGCGTTTTTCGGCCATCTTGCGGTCGAGGTGAATTTCGAGGTTGCCGGTGCCCTTGAATTCTTCGTAGATCACATCGTCCATGCGGCTACCGGTTTCGACCAGCGCAGTAGCGATGATCGTCAAGCTGCCGCCTTCCTCGATGTTGCGTGCGGCGCCAAAGAAACGCTTGGGCTTCTGCAGCGCATTGGCGTCGACACCACCGGTGAGCACCTTGCCGGAGGCCGGTTGCACCGTGTTGTAGGCACGCGCCAGACGGGTGATCGAGTCGAGCAGGATCACCACGTCCTTCTTGTGCTCAACCAGGCGCTTGGCGCGCTCGATCACCATTTCGGCGACCTGCACGTGGCGGCTGGCGGGTTCGTCGAAGGTGGAGGCGACCACTTCGCCGCGCACGGTGCGACTCATTTCGGTCACCTCTTCCGGGCGCTCATCGATCAGCAGCACGAACAGCACGACATCGGGATGGTTCGAACTGATGGCGTGCGCAATGTGCTGCAGCATCACCGTCTTGCCCGACTTCGGCGGCGCCACCAGCAGACCGCGCTGGCCTTTGCCGATCGGCGCGACGATGTCGATGACGCGACTGGTAATATTTTCCTCAGCCTTGATCTCGCGCTCCAGTTTGAGCGGCTTGTCCGGATGCAGCGGGGTCAGGTTTTCAAACAGAATCTTGTTCTTGCTGGCCTCGGGCGGTTCGCCGTTGATCAGGTCGAGCTTGGTCATCGCCGAATAACGCTCGCCATCCTTGGGCGTGCGAATCTCGCCTTCGATCTTGTCGCCGGTATGCAGGTTGAAGCGGCGGATCTGCGACGGCGACACATAAATGTCGTCGGTATTGGCCAGATATGAGGTTTCAGGCGATCTCAGGAACCCGAACCCATCGGGTAGCACTTCCAGCACACCATCGCCATAAATACTCTCGCCGCGTTTCGCCAGCGTTTTCAGGATGGTGAAGATCAGTTCCTGTTTGCGAAAACGGTTGGCATTGTCGATGCCATGAGCGGCGGCAATCTCGAGTAGTTCGGTGATGGGTTTTTGCTTGAGTTCGGAAAGATGCATGGGAGGGGCCTGAGTAGGCTCGCTTGAAAGAGCCGGACTTGGAGGGGAGGGGGCCGGATCGTCACGACTGCTGGCAGGCGAAGGCGCCAGCGCATCGTCCGGTAAATGCGGGGCCTTAGATATTGCTGTCAACGAAAGCTGTCAATTGCGATTTGGACAGGGCGCCGACCTTGGT
>CAYGMS010000271.1:0-3711 GCA_964350905.1 uncultured Thiobacillus sp.
ATTTTCTCCTCCCTCTACCAGCGTGCGATGCAGTGGTCGCGCCACCGACATGCGCCGTGGTATCTGGGCGGACTCAGCTTCGCCGAATCGTCGTTTTTCCCGATTCCGCCGGATGTGATGCTCGCGCCGATGAGCCTCGCCAATCCTGCGCGGGCCTGGCGTTTTGCATTGATTACGACCCTGGCCTCGGTGGTCGGCGGCTTATTTGGTTATCTGATTGGCTACTACGCCTTCGACATGATCGAGCCGTGGTTGCGCACCACCAAGTATTGGGCGAGCTATGAAGTTGCGGTGGACTGGTTCGGTCGCTGGGGTTTCTGGGCGGTGTTCATTGCCGGTTTCTCGCCGATTCCCTACAAGGTGTTCACTATCGCCGCCGGCGCGCTGTCGATGGCGCTGCTGCCGTTTACCCTGGCTTCGCTGATCGGTCGTGGCGCCCGCTTTTTTCTGGTTGCCGGGTTGATGGCCTGGGGCGGCGTCCGCATGGAAGCGGTGCTGCATCGTTATGTCGACCGCCTGGGATGGGCCACCGTTGCGCTGGTGGTGGTTGGCGTGGCCGTCTACCAGTGGCTCGGAGCGGCTTGACCCGACCGGTCTACGCAGGTCGGCGCATCGCCTTGTTGTCCCAGCATGGCAAGGAAGCAATCATGGCTCCGGTGCTGGACGGGGCGCTGTGATTATTGCAATCCATGAATCGGCGGTGGAGCGGAACGGTGTCTGGCGTGCGCGGGATGCCCGGCATCCCGAATCCGCCACGCTTCCGGTAAGCTAGGCGTATGCCGCTCAATATCGATTCTCCGCTCGCCCGCCGTGTCGCAGCGTTTGCGTTTCTGATCTTCATTTTCGGGCTCACCTTCTGGGTGCTGTCGCCGTTTCTGGCCTCCTTGGCGTGGGCCGGGATTCTCGCCTACGTCACCTGGCCGTTTCACCAACGCCTGCTGCAGCGCATGCCTCAGCGCCATAATCTGGTCGCATTGATCATGACGCTGAGCGTAGCGGCCACGCTGTTGCTGCCGCTGGTGTGGGTGATGTTCACGGTGGCGATGGATGTGGCAGCGGCAACCGCCCTGTTCAAGCAATTCTCGGCGCAAGGCTTGCCGCCGTTGCCGGAGGCCGTGCGCGCCTGGCCGGGCGGGGTGTGGTTGGCCGAGCAATACCAGCGGGTGCAGGGCGATCCGGAATGGTTTCGCGTACAGGTCAGCGTACTGGGGCTGACCGATGCGGCGTCGCTGAAGGCGCTGGCCGGCGGGGTCGGGCGCATCGCGGCGAAATTTGGCCTGGCGGTGTTCGCGTTGTTCTTCCTGTACCGTCACGGTGTCAGCGTGCTGGCGCAGTTCCGCGGTGTGGCCACACGCTGGCTGGGCGAGGCTGCACGCGGCTATATTCAGGCAGTGGGCGTTACGGTGCGCGCGGTGGTGTTTGGTATCGTGCTGACCGCGTTGGCGCAGGGCGTGCTTGCCGGATTGGGCTACTGGGTCGCCGGGATTTCCGCGCCTGCCCTGTGGGGCGCGATTACCGCCCTGATTTCGCTGATTCCCTTCATTGGGCCGGTGGTGTGGATCGGATTGTCGCTGAGTTTGCTGGCACATGGCGAAACGCAAGCCGCGCTGGGTCTCTTCCTGTGGGGTGCGCTGGTGGTGAGTTGGGTCGACAACCTGATCCGACCACTCGTCATAAGCGGACCGACGAAAATTCCGTTTTTGCTGGTTTTTTTGGGCGTGCTCGGCGGCATCAATGCCTTTGGCCTGATCGGTTTGTTCCTAGGGCCGGTGCTGCTCGCGGTGTCGGTGGCCATCTGGCGCGAATGGCAGGTTCACGCGCGTTCAGTGTGAGCTTGATATTGGGCGTTCACCGGTTTTACCACCACGGCTGGCGCCTTGCGGGAGACGCTTGGTGGTATCCTTGCAGCCTGCGCACCGCATCGCCTGCATGCGCGAATCCAACTCCGTCGCCTTCGCGACTCAAGCCGATCCGCTACAACGCAACGCCCCACTAGATACGTGAAATCATGACCAACAAGATGACCTACGCCGGATTCCACCATGACAAGCATGGCATCACCACGATGGGCCGTGTCGTACTGGATGCCTGGGTGTTCGGCTTTCTGCCCGAAACCGAGGATTGCGCAGGTTGGGATTTGGGCCAGATGCAAGTGCTGATGGAGAAAGTCGAAGCCGAGTGGGACAAGTACATGAACATCCCCAGCCGCCTGCCGCCCGAATTGCAGGAGCGTCACACCGCTTTGTATCAAATGGCGATTGACGATGCCCGCAAAAAAGGCTGGGATCCCGAGCTCGGCGACAACGAGTGAATCCCCGGCAGGCGTTTTTTGCCGTCCGCAACCAGCCTGATCCCCTCTGATGGAACTGACTCCGCCACTCTTGCAACTCGCCACCCAGGCACTCGATCTGGTGCTGGACTTCAAACGTCCAGCCGATGCCGAATTGTCGGCGTTCTTCCGCGACCATAAAAAGCTCGGGCCGCATGATCGCGCGTTCGTGGCCGAAGCCGTGTTCGGCGTGCTGCGCCGCTATCGCTATCTGTCGGTGGTGGTGCCTGCCGCCAATCCGCGCACGCTGGTGATTGCCTGGCTGATCAAGGCGCGCGGCGTGAGTGGGGCGACGCTGGAACAGTTCGCCAAGCCCGAGTTGATCGGCCATATCCGCAACGCTAAAACGGATGACCTCCCGCTGGGCGTGGCGGCCGATCTGCCCGACTGGGTGATCGAGAAGCTGCAGCTGTCGATGGCTGATGCCGACATTCTTGCGCTGGGCCGTGCCCTGCAATTGCAGGCGCCGATGGATGTTCGAGTCAATACGCACAAGGCCAACCGCGATGCCGTATTGGCGCAGCTGCGCGCAGAAGGAATGGCCGTTGAGGCTACGCCGTATTCACCGTGGGGTATCCGCTTCAAGGACCACCCGGCGATCAACCGCCATCCGCTGTTCGTTGACGGCAGCCTGGAGGTGCAGGACGAAGGTAGTCAGTTGCTGGCCTTGCTGCTGGGCGCGCGGCGCGGCGAGATGGTGTGCGACTTTTGTGCCGGCGCCGGCGGCAAGACTTTGGCCATTGGCGCGATGATGGCTTCGAGCGGTCGCCTGTATGCGTTTGATGTGGCCGAGAAACGCCTGGCCAAGATGAAGCCGCGACTGGCACGTTCAGGCTTGTCCAACGTCATGCCGCAGTTGCTCGCTTCCGAAAACGATACGCGGGTGAAACGGCTGGCTGGCAAGCTCGACCGCGTGCTGGTCGATGCGCCGTGTTCGGGCCTGGGGACGGTACGCCGCAATCCCGACCTGAAGTTCCGCCAGACCCCAGAAAGTGTCGTCGAACTGACCCGGAAACAGACAGCCATTCTGCGCGCGGCGGCCAGGCTGCTGAAACCCGGCGGTCGCCTGGTTTATGCCACGTGCAGCCTGTTGCCGGAAGAAAACGAGGCCATCGTCGAAGCGCTGCTGGCAGGGGGGGGATTTACCTTGCTGCCGGTCAATGAATTGCTGGCGCAGAGCAAGATCGATCTCGATACGGGCACCATGCTCAAGATGTCGCCCGCCATTCATGGCACGGACGGTTTTTTTGCGGCCGTTCTGGTCAAATCCGACAGCTGACCGGTTTTGGCATTACAGTAGCCGGTCTGACATTTCGATAAGTCGTCTTAATGCCCGATATGGTTGCAGCCTCCTTTCACCCCGACAAACTGGAAACGCTGTG
>CAYGMS010000272.1:0-3708 GCA_964350905.1 uncultured Thiobacillus sp.
GCAAATCCGCCCACCGATGCGAAACCCTCCGGATTGTCTTCAATCCACGCGAACACTTTCCGCATGACCCAGATGTCGACTTCATGCGCACGCTGCAAACGTTCTACCGTGGGAATGAAGTGCATGGGATGAATTGCCACGCCATCCACGCCTTCGATGCCCAGCAGGATTTCGTAGTACGGCAGGAAAGGCATATCCGCATTGATCGGCATCACCTGCTGACAGCGCAGATGCAGCCCATCTCCCTTGAGGAAGGAATCGATGCGGCCAGCCCAGTCCATCAGGGATTCCTGGGATCGCAATTCGGGGCTGGTGAGGTCATAGATCTGCACACGGTTGCGCCCCAACGATTTGGCGGTGAGGCAGGCGGAGTCAGCATGGCTGATCGTCTGCGCTGCGTCGAATTTGGCCGGCGCATATTCAGAGAGCCCGATATTGAAACCAATGCTGTAACTGTGCTGCTCGTGCTGAAAGTGGAAATCCTTCACCTGCTCAAGCAGGTTTTCAACGGTGGGGCACCCCTCGCTCCGGCTGCAGTTCGGCAGCAGTATCGCCAGGGTGTCATCCCGGAACGAAGCCAGAACGGCATCGGGCCCGATTTGTGCCCGGACGGCGTTGGCCAGGCTGCGCGCCAGATCCTCTGCTGCCTCCATGCCGCAGGTGTTGGAGACCATGCGAAACTGGTCAAATTCAATAATGCCGACTGCGTGCGCCTTGTCCTCCTGATCCGGGACCGGCATTTGATTCAGTCGTTGCATGAAGCCCTTGCGGTTGAGCAGACCGGTCAGCGGATCGTGCATCACCTGATGCATCAAATCCTGATAAGTTTCGTCAAACAGCGCATTTTCCGAGCGCTCGATCAACGGCAGGTCCAGATCCTTGCCCGGTTTGACCAGCTCATCCTGAATTTTGCGGGCAAGCTCAGTCAGGGTCAGGCTCTGCTTGCTCGTGGCTGAGCGGTTGGCAAAGGCACAACTGGACGGCGGCTGGCTGATCCAGATAAGTTGCATCGGGACCCGGTTACCGTCCCCAAAAAAGTCCCACCAGTCTCCCACCCGCAAGCGGTCAATCAGCTGGCGGTGCCGGGTCAGGGCATCACCCTCCTCCCCCTTCGACCTGGCCAGCTTGCCGGGTGGTACAAGCACCATCTCATTGCCCAGGTTGCGTGAGGATGCACCACCTACCAACCCTGTGCTCAGCTCATCCATGAATGCCGCCACCAGGCTGGAATCCACATTGACCGTATTCAGGGTGCGCTCGATCTCGCCCAATAATGTCTGGGCCTCAGCAGCCGTTGGCTGGGTGTCTGGCTGGGAGGGATTAAGCCAGACCAGCAGTTGATCCAGCACAGACAGCGCTGCATCCCATGCCTCTCCCTGCGCGCCCTGGCGCATTTCCAGCAGGATGAGGTATTGGCGCCAGCCGGCATCCAGCAAGCGCAGCAGCATGCCTGGCACTTCGCGGCCTGCCAGCCGGTCTTCCAGAGCCGCATTGACCCTGGAGCGGGCTGAGCGTATCCCCTCCCTTCCCTCGCTGGCTTCCTGCAGGCGCGCCACACGCGTCCGACGGATCTGCAGGATCGGCAGCAGGACCTTCTCCAGGCTGTCGCGCACCACCTCGAAAATACCAGGATCGTCATCCGCCCGGCTGCACACGCGATCCACCAGCAAATAGAGGAATCGCTGCAGTTTGGCATCGAAAAACTTGCCCTTGTCGTCCGCAGCAACCGCGTACTGCTCAATCAGGTTGAGTACCTGCCGGGCGGGATGGTCGGGCTGATTGGGGAAATCCCTGTCCTGCAACGCCAGCTTGAGCAGCGGTCGCTCCAGCCGCTTGACCAGGGACTCCACATCCGAACTGGGAACAAAATCCTCGCGCGCGCGGGCGAACAGGTTCGAGGTGGTATCCAGAATTCGCCGATGGCTCTGGGCCAGCCGCCGGTTCTCACCACTGGTTGAAGCAATGCGCGCATCGATCTGATCTGCCAGGGGGGGCAAGGCAGAACTGCCAGGGCCTGCCCGGTTTGCCAATGGCAAGCCATCCAGTGCGATCAGCAACTCGCGCAGACTGGCTTCCGGCTGGACGCTTTTGCCTTGGCCGGGTGTGGTGGAAGAAGACGATGCCGGTTCATCGTGGCCTGTCAGTTGACGCGAGATCTGATGCAGCCGGTCCACCACATTGAGGACATCCGGATGTTCCATGTCCGGGGCACGCTTTGCCTGGCTCTTGCTTCTCTCACCCGATACGCTGTGTCCTGCTGCGCCACGCGGCGGGGACTTGTTCAGTGTCGCCAGAATACGGTCCAGACTGTATTCCGCGCTTTCTGCGGACTGACTGGCCCCCGCCTGACTCTCCTTGTAAAGCGTATTCAGCGACTCCGCGAGTTCAGCCAGATCGGATTGGGGCTTGTCATCCTCTACCGCCTGCGTCCTGACAGCCTCAACGGGTTCCGGTGTCGGCTTGCCCTGTGCTGTCTCCTGCCGGGACCTGGCAGGAACAATCTGCTTCAGGGGTTCCAGCGTCTGATTAAATTGATTGTACAGATCCGGAATCCGGCTCAACAAGGCCTGCCCCAGTGCCTTGTAGAGCACGGTACGCATGGAGTTCGAGAAATCCAGGGTCTGAATGGCGCCCTGGAATGTTCGCCCGATCATCTCCGGGCCGAAGGGATTGTTCCTCCGGTCGATTGACTGGCCAACCAGTCGGCTGTAACGCGGCTCGAACACATCCAGTTCGAGCGCAATGTGCCCCTCAACCTGCTTGATGACGGCTGACAGATTGAGCCAGTCTTCAAACTCCCCTTCATCCACGAGAGCCAGTTTGTTTTTCGAGGGTTTTTCGCGGGTCGGCTCTGCTGCAGGCCCGATATTCTGGATGTGGTCGCGTACCGCATTGAAAAAATCATCTTCGATCTGGCTGCGGCGCTGCGCCAGTTCCTGCGCACCATATTCAAAACGCGAGCGCTCCAGAAAACTCAGTTCGTCCTGGTCAGCCTCGCTCAGGCGTTCGATACTGCGCTGAAAGAAGTCCTGTATCACCGCCCCCAGAAAGGTGCGGAACAGGTTGGTGCACTCGGTTTGCAAAGCCTGGGTCTGCTGATTACCCAGCCCGGACCCGCCGCGGACAGGCTCTGTCCGGGTCAAGGGGCTGCTTGCGGTGCGCAGGGCCAGCAAGGCCCCCGCAGGCATCGCGGCCACAAATACGCCCACCCCGTCGGGAGAAACGTGCGCCACACTGCCGCTGCATTTGAACCTGCCGGGATCGCCGCCAAATTCCACCCTGACCGGGCTGCCCAACAAGGCCGGGATCGCAGCATCGGGCGTGCCTTCACCCAAAAAAGCCACATACAACCCGGTCTGGCAGTAGTCACGAATTTCGGAAGGAATAGCTACGCCATCACCAAACCGGATTTGTGCGGTTTGCAACGTGGCCCGGCGCGCATGCCGCCGCGACTCCTTGTCCCCCGCCCTGGAAATGGAATGTGCCATTTAGCTTTCTATTCTTGAAGCAGGAGTGACGAAGCCATGGGCACGCCGCTGCCTGCTCAGCACAGGTGGCGTGACCAGACTGATCAACTCAATGTCCCCGTTTAATGCAAACTGCATACGCAGTCGCGGCGATCAAAATAATGATCGCCGCGCTTCCTGCCTTGTAAACGGATCTTTTCTGGCTGACTTGAGTCGTTTGATGGAACGGCCAGAACGCCAC
>CAYGMS010000273.1:0-2264 GCA_964350905.1 uncultured Thiobacillus sp.
CTGCCCGTGCTGCACGGTTTGGGGGTTGGGCTGGGCTGGCTGATCTACTGGGCGCCGGGCCGTCATTCCGCACGCATGCGCAACAATGTGTTCGAAAGCGGACTCTGCACCTCCGAACGCGACTGCCGGCGCCTGCTGCGCCAGTCCATCGGCGAAGCCGGCAAGGCCATCATCGAACTCCTGCCGGTCTGGCTGCGCCCGTATGAGCAGGTGCTGAAACTGGTCAAGGGCACCAGCGGCTGGGAGCACATTGACGCAGCACGCGCGGCAGGCAAGGGCATCATCGTGATTGCGCCGCACATCGGCTGCTTCGAAATGATCAATCTGTATTACGCCTCGCAGCACCCGTTTACCGCCCTATACAAACCGCCGCGCAAAGCCTTTCTGGCCGCCTTGATGCTGGCCGGGCGCCAACGTGGTCAGGCAAAACTGGTGCCGACCGATCTGTCCGGCGTGCGCGCACAACTGGCCGCACTCAAGCGCCACGAGGGCATCGGCATCCTGCCCGACCAGGTGGCCTCCAGTGGCGACGGGGTGTGGGCACCTTTTTTGGGTCGCCCGGCCTACACGCCCACACTCACCGCCAGCCTGCAGCACAAGACCGGGGCCGCTGCCTTTTTCGTCGCGGCCGAACGACTGAGCTGGGGGCGCGGTTACCACCTGCATGTCTTCCCGGTGCACGAGAACCTGCCCGCAGACAAGACGGAAGCCGCCATCCGCATCAATCAGGGCGTGGAAACCGTGGTGCGACGCTTTCCGGCGCAATACCTGTGGAGTTACAACCGGCACAAACGCCCGGGCGGTGCCCCGCCGCCGGATAGCCCGGCTGCGGGATGAAACCTGTCGCTGCCGAAAATCTGCTGCGCCCTGCGCTGATTCCATTCTGGATCAGTGTCGGGGTGCTGTGGCTGTTGCACTGGCTGCCGCTGCCGCTGCAGGCGGCACTGGGCAATGCACTCGGCTGGTTATTGTCTTTAAAGCCCGGAAAGCGCCGGCGCGTCGTCGCCACCAACCTGGCACTCTGTTTTCCCGATACCCCCGAACCGGTACGCCAGCACTGGCTGCGGCAAACCTTTCAGGCTTCCATGCGTGCGGTGCTTGAACATGGCATTTTATGGTGGGGGTCAGAAGCACGCGTGCGCCGACTGATCCAGGTCGACAATCCCGAAGCCGCACTCGGTGACGGCGTGCGCCCGGTGATCTGGCTGGCACCGCATTTTGTCGGGCTCGACATGGGCGGTGTACGCCTGACCATGGACCGGCAGATTGCCTCGATTTATGCACCCGCCAAAGATCCCGTAACCGACAAATACATGCGCCATGGCCGCACGCGCTTTTCGGATATTGTCCTGATCGCGCGAACCGAAGGCATCAAGTCGACCCTGAATGTCATCAAATCCGGATTGCCCTTTTACTACCTGCCGGATCAGGACCACGGTCGCCACAACGCCGTATTTGTCCCGTTCTTCGGTGTGGCGGCGGCCACGGTGTCGGCATTGCCGCGTCTGGCCAAACTCACCCACGCCCAGATCGTCCCGGTGATCACGCGCCAACTGCCGGGTGGCCAAGGCTATCGCGTGCGCTTTTACCCGCCGTGGGACAACTATCCCAGCGGTGATCTGGAGGCCGATGTGGCGCGCATGAATGTCTTCATCGAGGAACGCATCCGTGAAATGCCGGAGCAATATCTGTGGCTGCACCGCCGCTTCAAGACCCGGCCGCCCGGCGAAGCCAGCTTGTATGAGTGAAGCCCAGCTTCGGATACGGCGATTGCAGGCTGACGACATCGACGCCGTCAGTGCACTGGCGCGCACCGTGTGGCAGGCCACCTATCCATCGCTGATCACGCAGGCGCAAATCGATTCGATGCTGGCCGATCGCTACGGCGCGGCCTGCATCCATGCCCAGCTTGACGACCCCCGACATGCCTGGTGGGTCGCGCAACACGAGCAGGTCCTGGCCGGCTTTGCCCATGCAAGCCTGGATGGTGCCGACTGCAAACTCGACAAACTCTATGTGCACCCGGACCAGCAGCGTCAGGGGATCGGCCGCGCCCTGATGCTCGCCGTTCAGCACTGGGCACGTCAGCACCAGGCACACCGTCTGCGGCTGCAGGTCAATCGCGGCAACGCGCAGGCGATTGCGGCTTATCTGAAATACGGGTTCCGGATTGCCGAGTCGCGCGTATTCGATATCGGCAACGGTTTCGTCATGGACGATCACATCATGGAATACGCCCTATGAGCTTTGCCAACCCGGACGAC
>CAYGMS010000273.1:2364-3708 GCA_964350905.1 uncultured Thiobacillus sp.
GGCCAGCATGTGATTCATATTGCCGCCCTGTCGATGGGCAATCCGCATGCCGTGTTGAAGGTGAACGATCTCGACAATGCGCCGGTGGACATCCTCGGCCCGGCCATCGAATCGCATGCGCGCTTCCCGCAGCGGGTCAACGCCGGCTTCATGCAGGTGCTCACCCCGCACGACATCCGTCTGCGCGTCTACGAACGCGGCGCTGGCGAAACCCTGGCCTGCGGCACCGGCGCCTGCGCAGCAGCCGTTGCCGGCATACGCCAGGACTGGCTGAAAAGCCCGGTCAGCGTCCACACACGCGGCGGCGACCTGATCATAGAATGGGCAGGACAGGACCAAGCGGTTTTCATGACCGGCCCCGCTGAAACCGTATTTGAGGGAGAACTGGAAATCTAATGGACATGCAAGCTGAACACATCGCCGAGTTTTTAACCAAGCACCCGAATTTTTTCAATGATTTCCCCACCCTGCTGGCGGAACTGCATATTCCGCATCCGCACGGCACCCACGCGGTGTCGATGAGCGAGCGCCAGTTGATCGCGATGCGCGACAAGGTACACATGCTGGAAAACAAGCTCGCCGAACTGATCCAGTTCGGCGAAGAGAACGACGGCATTTCCGACAAGCTGCATGCGCTCACGCTGGCGCTGCTGGCCGCCCATACGCCCCAGGATATCGTCGCCACGCTGACGCTCCATCTGCGTGAAGGCTTTGCCGTGCCGCACTACGCCATCCGGGTCTGGAACCTGCCGGCTGAAACCCTCTCCGGTCTCAGCGACCCCATCCCGCAAGCGGCACACGACAAGGTGGCCGCCATGACACAACCGGTGTGCGGTGCCCTGGCCATCGATGAGGCCAGCGACTGGTTTGGCGAGGTGTCACCGCACCTGCGCGCCTTTGCCAGCATCCCGCTACGCCCTTCACCCGCTGCCGCACCTATCGGCCTGCTGGTACTGGCGTCCGAAGAACCCAAACGCTTCTACGCGGGCATGGGCACGCTCTATCTGGAACGGCTGGGGCAGTTGATTGGCGCCGCACTGGTGCGGATGCAAACCTGACGCGTCCCATCCGACTTGTGGCCAAAAAAGGCACCGCCACCCCCAACCCGGTCCCACAAACAGGAGCGGCAGGAACCGCTGAGCCAAAGCCGATTCAGCACTATCTGCAACACCTCGCTGCCGAACGGCGGCTGTCGCCACATACGGTTGCAGCCTATCAGCGCGACCTGGCCACACTGACCCGGCTGGTCGCCGACAAGCCACTGGCCGATCTCACCGTCACCGACATTCGCGGCGCCATCGTCAAATTGCGCAGCCACAACCTGGCAGCCACCAGCGTGGCACG
>CAYGMS010000274.1:0-3686 GCA_964350905.1 uncultured Thiobacillus sp.
GTACGCGACAGCGTCACCATGAACCCCGCCAGCGCTGCCAGAATCACCAGTAGAAATATCGCCGCAGGCAACACAAACCCGCGCATCTTCCCCGGCAAACGCTTTGCGCAGCCAACGCGCCATCGATGATCGCGCGCAGGGTTCATGGCTGGTTATTCACTTGTGTATTGCTGTGCAACCGCACAGTTTCGCCAGCCAAGGTCAAATTCAAGGTCATGCTGACCAGACCGCCAATACCCGGCTGATAGGTGAAATTGCAGGCCGACACCCGGTTCGCCAGCAGTGCGCTCGATGCGGGTGCAGCAGGCGGCGTAGGCTGGGTGGCCGCAATGGCATACCCCCAATACCGGGTCAGCGTACCAGCCACGGGGTCGCACGCATACGTGACCGGCCCTTCGACTACCTGAAACCGGCTACCGGGTGAAGCAAGGGGAAACAACTTGGCTGGCGCGAGAGGAATGGTGGTCAGATTCCCGCCGGCGCCCGAATAGCTTGCAAGCGTTTCGCCCAGCCAGGCATCGGCACCTGGAATGCCCAGGTTGCAAACCGCAATCCGGTCGCCCGCCTGCATCGCGATGGCGGGTCCCAATACATCAAAGCTGTTGTCTGCTGCCGTGAAATCCAGAATATCGCCGCCACCCTCGGCCCGATAACGCCCGCCGGTGCGAGTGCTGAGAAACTCCAGATAAGTCGCCGAGCCAACCGTCGTCACCCGCACACTGTTCGGCAGCGCCAGCCGAACATCACGTGCAACACGCCGTAGCGCGGTATCAGCCGTATCAGTGAGACGTGAACGGCGATCCTGGGCAAGGTAGCCGTCAATCGGAATTTTCAAGAATGTCGCCACCATCGCGCCGACAATAGTGGTCATCGCGATGACGATAATCATCTCAATCAGTGAGAAGCCGACGTGTTTATAGCGTGGGCGCATAGCGGGTACGATAGCCCGAAAGTGTGACGGGGAGGTTATCCGGGCCGGTGACCGTCACATGCACGATCAGGGTTTCACCCGCAGGAATACCGTTAAACACGCCAGCAGCCTGAATTCGAATGGTGGCATTGTAGGCGCCCAGCCCCGGCACTGCCGTATTGGTCAAGTCGTTGATCCCGGCCATGGTAAAACCGTTGTAATCATTCACGTTGTCATAGGGCATGGTATTGGAGTAACGGTCCTCTGTGCCTTCTGTTCCCATCCCTTCCGGTGTCGTCGCACACCCAGCCGGACTGGTCGCCGTATCGGCATTCGCATCGTCCGGATCGCAATAGGTATACGGCTTGGACAGTACCTCGTCCAGTAGCGATTCCGCCACGGCCAGGGCCTGCTTTTGCAGCATGGGGTTGGCACTCGTTTTAGTCACCGAGCTATACACCGACAACACTCCGGTGACCGCGATGCCCACGATCACGATGAATACCAGCAGTTCGATCAGGCTGAGTCCGTGCTGTTTAATCATGGACATAGCCGGTTTCCTGCTCAACCCGCACATGGTAGGTACCCGCACCATTCACCTGAATATCGAGTTGCGCTGCCAGGTCCGGGGTACGCCCGCTCGGATCAAACCTGAGCGCCGGTACTACGCTAGTAATCACCAGACCGTTCGGCACGGTGACGGTGTACGGTTTTTCCCCGCCCGGCCCAGGTGCCAGCTCAGCAACAGGACATGGCACCACGGCCACATAACACAACGTAGCGTCAGTTGTAGCCAAATGAACAAAGACATCGCGCCGCTGGGAAACTGCGAGCTTTTGCGCAAAGCGCACCGTGGATGCCAATTGGTCGGTGAATCCTCGGTTATCAAAGCTGTTGCGGCCCACCATACGTGGCACCGCCACCGCCGCAAGAATGCCGGCGATGACCATCACCAGTATCAGTTCCACCATGGTAAAACCGCCGCAAAGGCGGCGGTCTCTACTGCGGCTTCGTGCAGACATAATGGGTAATTAACAACCCGCCGTGCTGCCGTCGACAGTTGCAGGGTTGAGCGCACCAATCTGGGGTGCCGAGCCTGCAGCTGCGGCTGCGTTGGATGGGCGGTAGCGGAAGAAGCATTGCGTAGGATCGGTCCCGCCAATCACGCGTATCGTAACCGTACTAGCGATAGCGCCGCCCCCACCCACACGTTGATATCCCTCGGCTTGCAAGGCGGCATCGGTTGCCGGGAATGTTGAGGTCAGACCCGCGGCACTCAGGATGCCACCCAGGTTGGCTTCCGGATACCAGTTCACTACTTCGACCGCACCGTTTTCCGTGCAGATCTGTCCACCTCCTGCGGCGGTTGTAGTGGCAGTGCATCCTGCAATAGTGATGGCACCCTGGCCGGCGCGTACCAGTGCCGCACCGTGAATCATCGCCGCCGCCGCCTGAACCGCGCCACGAGCCGCGTTGAGCTTGGCAACGCGCGCGTCGCGCTGGACGTTAGTAAAGCGCGGCAGGGCCACTGCCGACAGGATGCCGAGGATGACGATGACGACGATCAACTCGATCATGGTAAAGCCGTGTTGTTTTGCTTTCATTTCGTTCTCTCACTTGTTGGAATGAATTTGCCTGCTCTTGCCGCCGTACTCGACGACCCATGATCTGTATTTCGGCAAAAATCATTCCAACTTGAGTAACGGGCAGGCTTTGCAGCCAAAAAAGCGAAATTATTTGATGGCGTGCTTGCCCAGGTCCCACATCGGCAGGAACACGCCCAAGGCCAGCACCAGCACGATGCCGCCCATGGCGACGATGATGAGCGGCTCGATGCGGGCGGAAAGCGTCTTGATTTCGTAGTCCACCTCGCGCTCGTACATGTCGGCGACCTCCTGCATGAGTTCATCGACACTGCCGGTTTCCTCGCCCACGGCAATCATTTGCAGCACCACGGGATTGAACACGGCTGCCGTCTGCGCGGTGCGCAGCACCGATTCGCCGCGCTCGATGCCGTTGCGCATCTGTTCGACGCGTGAGGCCACCCAGGCGTTGTCGGTGACTTCGGCCACCACCGACAGTGCCTGCGCGGCCGGAATGCCGCTCTTGAGCGAAAGCGACAGGGTGCGCGCAAAGCGGGCGAGCGTGCTTTTCAGGACGATGGTACCGGTGAGTGGTATCCGCATCTTGAAACGGTCCCAGACAAGCCTTCCGCCCGTGGAACGGCTCCACACGCGAAAGCTGAACACCGCCAGCATCACCACGGCCAGCAGATGCCAGCCGTAAGCGATGGTCAGGCGCGAGCTTTCCATGAGTATCCTGGTCATCAGCGGCAACTCGGCGCCCATGCCGGCATACACCTTGGCGAAGGCCGGGATGACGAACACGTTGATGATGGCAACCGCGACCACCATGGCAATCAGGACGAAGCTCGGGTAGCGCAGGGCTTCCTTGATGCGGGAGCGGGTTTCACGCTCGAACTCCATGTGGTTGAACATCTGCAGGAAAATTTCGTCCAGCTTCCCGGTTGCTTCGCCCACCCGCACCATGGCGACATAAAACGGCGAAAATGCTTCGGGATGCTGCCGCATGGCCGACGACAGGTCGCGACCGGCTTCGAGCGATTCCTTGAGCGAGCGGATCACCTTGGCCAGTGCGACGCTGGTCGACGACTCGATCAGGCCGGCGAGCGACCGCAGGATAGGCACGCCCGAGCGCATCAGCGTGTAAAGCTGGCGCGAAAACAGCTGGATGTCGATGGGCTTGATGCCGGGGG
>CAYGMS010000275.1:0-3686 GCA_964350905.1 uncultured Thiobacillus sp.
ACTACAAGCTGGTGCATCACGCAAAAAATGGGCGTTCGGTGTACAGCTTCTGCATGTGCCCCGGTGGCACGGTGGTGGCAGCGGCATCCGAGCCGAACTGCGTGGTCACCAACGGCATGAGCCAGTATTCACGCAATGAGCGCAACGCCAATGCCGGCATCGTGGTGGGTATCACGCCCGAGGATTACCCCGGCGGCCCACTGGCTGGAATCGAGTTGCAGCGGGAACTGGAATCGCGTGCCTTTGAACTGGGCGGCGGCAATTACGATGCGCCGGGGCAACTGGTCGGGGATTTTCTGGCCGGCAAGCCTTCCACTCAACTCGGCAGCGTGGAGCCTTCCTATCAACCGGGGGTGCGGCTCACCGATCTGGCATCCGTCCTGCCGGATTATGCGATCGAGGCGATTCGTGAGGCGTTGCCTGCATTCGACCAGCAGATCAAGGGGTTTGCGATGGCGGACGCGGTGCTGACCGGAGTCGAGACCCGTACGTCGTCGCCGTTGCGCATTACGCGTGGTGACGATTACCAGAGCCTGAATGTAAAAGGGCTGTATCCGGCAGGCGAGGGGGCGGGTTATGCCGGCGGCATTTTGTCTGCGGGCGTGGATGGCATCAGGGTGGCGGAGGCGGTGGCGCTGAGTCTGTTGGGGCAGGCCGCACCGGCAGCACCAGACCAGCAGCAAGGCTCCGACTCCTGCGGTTGCGGCGTGTAAGGCGGCCCCCGAGTTGCCGGGCCAGGCGTTCAACGATGGCGTACCCCGGTCCGATTCCTTGGGCACTGGTTCGGGCGGCGTCAATAAACTGCGGACTATCCAGCTTTGCTGACCGGGACTACTATTCCTTTATTTCCAACGAGAGGGCGCGACACCATGAGCACAACTGAGACGTCAGCATCGGGTACGAAAACCGGCATGGATGGCAACCGCAAAATCATGCTGGGCCTGGCTGCTGCCCTGATCGTGGTGGTTGTGGGGATGGTTTTCTGGAAGACTGCTGCAGTCAACACAGTCGAGACAAAAATGGTTGAACTCCAGGCGCAGCAGGCGCAGGCGCGTAGCGATCTGATCGAGCAGGCACGGCAACTGGACGGGCGTCGCGCCGAAGCGGCGCTGACCCGTTTCAGCACGCCGTTCGCC
The DNA here is from genome assembly GCA_964350905.1 of uncultured Thiobacillus sp. GTDB lineage: Bacteria > Pseudomonadota > Gammaproteobacteria > Burkholderiales > Thiobacillaceae > Thiobacillus. The sequence goes on from CAYGMS010000275.1 coordinate 1,137, forward strand.
TGGGCGATTCGCCGCGAGTTGATGGCGTCCAGCCTGGATCAGGTGGACCAGTACTTTACTGAACTGGTGCGGATAGAAGGTTTTCAGTCGGCGGTGCTTGCCACGCCTGACGACAAGGTGGTCGTGGCCAGCGACCGCAAAAACCTGGCAGCCGTCTTTTCTTCGCTGTATCCAGCCCAGTATCTTCAGGCCAAGGAAATCCAGGTGGAGCGCGCGGCCAACGGCAACTTGCGCGCCATCGTGCCCATCATGGGGCTGAACCAGCATCTGGGCACCGTTGTGCTGGAATTCGCACCACCCGCCTACACGTTGCAGTAACGGGACGCTCATTCCGTTACCCCTGCAGGCCCGTAAAGCATTCATTGCAATAAATAGGGCTTGCATTTGTTTCAATATTTCCATAATATTCGAAACATGGAAACAAATACTGCTGTTACCGCGCTGTCCGCACTGGCGCAGACTTCACGCCTGACGGTGTTTCGTGCACTGGTTCAGGCCGGCCCCGCCGGCATGGCCGCAGGCAAAATCAGCGAGCTGGCCGATATTCCGCCGTCGTCGCTTTCCTTCCACTTGAAGGAGCTCAGCCATGCCGGACTGGTTGCTTCACGCCAGGACGGTCGCTTTGTGATCTACACCGCGCAGTTCGAGGCGATGAACGCATTGCTCGGTTTTCTCACCGAAAACTGTTGCGGCGGCAATCCCTGTGCGCCAGTCTGCTCGCCGGCGTGCGAACCTGTAGCCATCAACAAGTCATCATTGTGACCCGACCCTATACCGTGCTGGTGCTGTGTACCGGCAACTCCTGCCGCTCGCAAATGGCCGAGGTGCTGTTGAATCATGACCTGGCTGGTCAGGTGCGCGCGCTTTCCGCCGGCACCCGGCCGCAGCCGAAGGTCGCCGACGGCGCAATCGCGGCGCTGCAGCAAGCCGGGCTGCCGACCGACGGCCTGCACCCGAAAGATATCGACACGGTAATGGGTGAGAGCATCGACCTGGTGGTGACGGTGTGCGACAACGCCAGGGAAGCCTGCCCCATCTTCCCGCGCCCGATTCCCAGCATCCACCTGCCTTTCCATGACCCGCATGGTGAGCCGCTGGAGAGTTTCATCGCGGTGCGCGACGACATCCGCACGCGCCTGGTTGCGGCAGTGAAGCAGGCCTTGCATCTGGTATGAAACGGAACGAATTTTAAATAAGGAAAGAGCATGTTGAAACGCACCATATTGATTCTGATTGCTGTCGCGGCAGGAATGCTTGCCTTGTCTGTACGCGCCGATTACCAGCCCGCCGCCGAAAAGGTCGTCGACAACGTCTACGCCATCGTCGGTCCGCTGGGCCAGCGCAGCGCCGAGAACGACGGCCTTAACGCCAACTTTGGCTTCGTTGTCACGCCCACGGGGGTGATCCTGATCGACTCCGGCGCCAGCCTGCTGGGCGCCAAAAAAATCGAAGCCGCCATTTCCGCAGTGACAGCGCAGCCGGTGCGCTGGGTCGTCAACACCGGCAGTCAGGATCACCGCTGGCTGGGCAACGCCTATTTCGCCGGCAAGGGCGCCGAGATCATCGCACTCGCGCGCACCGCTGCCACCCAGGCTGAATTTGCGGCGCAGCAGCTGGATAGCCTGAAAGGCTTTCTCGGCCAGCGCCTGCAGGGCACCCAGCCGTTGCCCGCGCCGAACCCTGTGCCGGATGCGGGCTCGCTGGAACGCGGGGGCGAGACCCTGGCGCTGAGGTATACCGACGCCCATTTCCCGGGCGACGCCTGGGTCTGGCTGCCCAGGCAGCGGGTGATGTTCAGCGGCGATCTGGTCTACGTCGACCGCCTGCTCAGCGTGCTGCCGAATTCGAGCGTCGAGAATGGCCGGCAGGCCTTCCGCGCGCTCGCCGCATTGAAGCCGGCGCGTATCGTCCCCGGCCACGGCCGGGTGTGCGAGCTGGCGCAGGCGCAGCGTGAGACCGGCGACTACTACGACTTCCTGATTGAGAAGGTGGGCGCCGCAGCGCGCGAGATGGAGCCGCTGGCAGAAATGCTCGACCGCTATGCCGACCTGCCTGCGTTCCGCCATCTGCAGAACTACGCTGATCTGCACCGCGCCAACATGAGCCGCACCTTCACCAAGTTCGAGTCGCAGTAATGTTCGACGCCTTCGCCGGCCTGCTGGTCTTCGATCTCGCCGGCCTCGCGCCGGACACGCCGCTGGGTGCGGCGCTGCATTTCTTCGTCATGGATGTGGCGAAGATCCTGGTGCTGCTGATCTCGGTGATCTACCTGATGGGCTGGCTGCGCGCGCTGCTCACCCCGGAGAAGGTGCGGGCGATGATGCGCGGCCGCTCCGGCCCCGGCGCGCGCCTGATGGCGGTGGGGCTGGGCGCGGTGACGCCGTTCTGCTCGTGCTCGTCGATTCCGTTGTTCATCGGCTTCGTTGAGGCCGGCATCCCGCTCGGCGTGACGCTGTCGTTTTTGATCGCCAGCCCAATGGTCAACCAGGTCGCGGTGGTGGTGCTGGCCGGTGTCATCGGCTGGCAGATGACGCTGATCTACGTGGCAAC
>CAYGMS010000276.1:0-3686 GCA_964350905.1 uncultured Thiobacillus sp.
GTACGGTGCGTGGATTTCAGGCAAGAAAAAGGGTCCGGATATTATCCGAACCCTTGTGATTGATGGCGTGTGGCTGTCCAAGCGTTTTGTGGACTCCCAAGATTAAAAGCAATGGTGCGGGATCGCGAGGAACGGCGCGGGTTTCTCGTCAATTTGCATCCGTTTCTTCCGCCATCCGGTAGCCCATTGCTCGGTAACCCCGCTGGCGTTTTTCCCACATTCGCAGCAGTGCCGGGTGCCCGGTATCCACAAAGTCGATGATGCGCACGTCAGTCTTGGTCGCGTGCTCGCGGTGCAGTCGGCCTGCGTATTGTTGCAACGTCCCCTTCCACGAAACCGGCATTGCCAGCACCAAGGTGTCGAGTGGGGGATGATCGAATCCTTCGCCGACCAATTTGCCGGTCGCTAGCAGAACACGCGGGGCATCGGGTGGTAGCGCGTTGAGTTCCGCGATCAGGGCGACACGCTGCTTCTTGGCGATTCGACCGTGCAGGACAAACAAGGATGAAATCTTGCCGTCCAAGGTGGTTTGGATGGAATCGAGATGTTCGGTGCGCTCGGTCAGCACCAGCACCTTGCGACCCTGGCCGTAGGCGTTGATGACTTCGGCAGCAATCGCGTCCGTTCGGGCTTGGTCAATGGCGAGGTACCGGAAAACATCCTGAATCCCCGCTTCCTGCGGCAAATCAATCCGCGAGTGCAGTGTGCACGGTGTGACCGCCAGATCATGCGGCGCACCCGTGGGCTTGGCCGCGGTGTGGCGAGTTGGCCCGCATTGCATGAAAATAATCGGCTGCTGACCATCACGGCGGATCGGTGTTGCAGTCAGGCCGAGCACGTATTTGGCTTTGGCCTGCTTCAGAATTGCATCAAACGATGCCGCGCCGACGTGATGGCATTCGTCCACAATTACGTGGCCGTAGTTTTCGACCAGCGAATTCACCTCACCCTGTCGCGACAGCGATTGCATCACCGCGATATCGATTTTGCCTGTCGGCTTGGTCTTGCCACCACCGATGGTACCGACCACGCCCTTGCCAACGCCCAGGAATGATTGCAAGCGCTCCTGCCATTGCTTGAGCAGTTCGGTTCGATGCACCAGCACCAGCGTATTCACGCCCCTGCGCGCAATCATCGCAGCAGCCGTAACCGTTTTGCCAAAGGCAGTCGGTGCGCACAGCACGCCTGCATCGTGATGCAGCATGGCGGCAACGGCGAATTCCTGATCCAGCCGCAAAGTACCGGCAAAAGCCACGTCCAGCGGAGTCCCTGTGTATCGCTCGTCGATCAGTTCGCAGTCAACGGCGTTGTCACGAAGCAACTCCAGCGCGGCATCCAGACAGCCGCGCGGCAGGGCGATGTGATTGGGATAATTCTCGGCGCAGCCAATTACACGTGGTTCATCCCACACCGAAAAGCGCATCGCCTGCTTTTTGTAAAACTCCGGATTCTGGAAGGCCGCCAAGCGAATCAGCCGGTTCGCCAGTGACTGCGGCAGTTGTGCCTTCTCAAAATAGATCAGGTTGGCCAGCGTCACCGTAAGTGACTTCGGCATCGGCCCGACCAGCTTCTTGCTGACGGATGCGGATTGTTTCCACGGTTCCTTTTGATCTTCCTCGTCGATGAAGGTCACATCGAGTGGGTGCGCGTTGCCCGTTGCTCGAAGAATGGTGGGCTCGATATCGTGCGCTGGCATCGGCAGAATGGAGGCCAGGAACGCCCACTGATCCCGGTAAGGCCGCAAGTCAGCATCGACGAACACACTGAATCCGTTCTCACGTGGAAGCTTTTGGAGTGGCAACGCAATCAGATTGCCGAAACCGCCTTTGGGCATCGAATCCTGATTGGGGAACAGCCGGTCATACGATTCGAGCTTCAGTTGGCGAGTCCGGTCGCAGGTGTGGCTGATGATGGCCGTGCCAAGTCGGCGCGCATCCCGAGCCGATACGCTGCCGGAGAAGAAAACCCAAGCATGCGCACCGTTGCCGGAGCGCGATATCTCAAGGGCGACCGGCACACCCAGTTCGTGACATGATTGGTAAAACGCCTTGGCATCCTTCCGCCATTCCGCCTCGTCGAAATCAGCGGCGAGAAAATGGCAGGTGTCGTCGGCCAGCAGTGGATAGACGCCAATGGTGCGTTTGCCAGCGAGGTGCTCGTAGATGACCGTATCCGACAACGGAATCAGCAAGCGGTTGTTGCATTCTCCGCACTTGATACGCGGCTTTTCGCAAACACCCGCCAGCCACTCATTGCCGCAGGCCGGTGCGTAGCCGGATTTCCCTGTGGTTTTGCTTTCCCAGCGGATTGGGTAGACATCCGTGCGGCCGCGAAACAGCCGACGAAACAGCGCCATCTTCTCAGCAGTGGAAAGGCGTGATGATTCTGGCTCCGAGACAGGCGGCGCAGACTCTGGCGGGGTAGGCTTAAGCGGCAAGCGCCATTCGATACCGTGACCGTCCAGCAGCGCGATCAGGCGGGCGTTTTCGGCTTGCAGTGCGGCCAACGGATCGCGTTCAATCATCGGCCCCGTACTCGGCAAGCAAGTCGTCCATATCATCACCGACGCCATAGCCGAAGTTGTGACAGGTGCTGCGCACGGCATCCAGCCTGTCCCATAACGGTTGGCGTTGCGCGTCGGCCAAACTGGCGATGGTTTTTAAAGCCTGTTCAAACATTCGCACCAGCGCGTCGAAGTAGCCTTCATCCTGCAGCCCGACATCGTTGCTGAATCCCGCTGCCCGTTCGCAATAAAACACCATCAGTTCGGCCAGACCTTCTGCTTGGCCGATAGCCTTCTTGTAATCGGCGATAGGTTTTTTGGCTTTGGCGACCGAGGTGTCCTGATTCTTGAACACGTCGGGCCATAACCAGCGGTCGATGGTGATCTTGTACGGTTTGAGCACGTCGTCGCCCAAGCTCAGGCGGGCGTGCAGGAAGGTTTGGTTGTCCTTGTTGGCTGCGTACAGGTCTTGCAGCAGTCCGAGCAAGCCAGCACGATCGAAGTCCACGAGCTTGGTCTTGACGTCGCTCCAACTGGGCGTGTTCTTCTTCGTGGCCATAGTGCTATTTCTCGTCGATGGCGGGGTTGCCGCCGGACTCGATCTGCTTAACCAAGCGGTCGAAATCGCTTTCAAACAAACGATCCTGCACGATGCGGTACTTCTCGAACTCGCTTTCGGCGTGGGCTTTGGCGATTTCTGCAGACACCTTGCCTGCATCCTGCAGAATGTCTCGATCCCAGAGTTTCAGGAACCCGCCCAAGCGTTCTTCCCAGTCCGCCATGGTCATTGGGATACGGCGCATGGCTTGGAGTTCTGCCATATCGAGATAGGCGGAGACAATCCGCTGCAGCTGCGCCAGTTCGAAATCCGACAGGTAGTTCTTGGCAATCGCGACGTCGTATTTGTGGATCTTTCCTTGGGGCGCGCCATCCCAACTGGTCAGGCCCATGTTTTCTTGTCTGTGATTGGCCCGATCCACAATGACTTCTGCAGATGTCTGGCCGTGAATGGCGTAATCCTGCTTGTTCTGAACCGCCGCAAAAAAGCGTTTGGTCGCAGTGGCCGACGTGTCGTAATCCAGTGCCGTGGCGTAGATGTCGGTAATCTTTTGGTAGAACTTGCGCTCAGAGAGCCGGATTTCCCGGATCTTCTCCAACTGCCGCTCGAAGAAGTCTTCGGTCA